>JAAEPF010000115.1 GCA_024222295.1 Actinomycetes bacterium | reverse complement strand
CGCCACCACAGAGCCTTCGACAACCACCACGACTCCAACGATCACCACCACGCCGACCACAACGACACCGACCACAGCCGCCGGCACAAGCACCAGCACCGTCACACAAACTGAAACCGAAACGGTGACCGAGCCGCCACCGGCTCCGCCGGAACCCTGAGTTGCAGTCGCTAGGGTGGTGACGGCCCAGACAGGAGAGGCGCCACTCATGACTGAACCCTTGGGGTTGTCGATCGGGACGACGAACCTGGTCGCGGCCCGCGTCGGCCGTCCCCCGGTGCTACGACGACCGATCCTCACCGTCTTCGCCGACAGGTCGCCACAGGTTGGCGAGCCCGCGGAGAACCAGTCAGGTGTCGCCCTGCGCGGCTTCGTCGAGCGCGTCGGCGATCCGGTTCCGCTGGCGGCGGGCGACGGCTCAGTGCACCGCGGTGAACAGGTGCTGGCGGCCGCTCTCGAAGAGATGGCGCGCTTGGTCGACGGGGGTTCACCCATCGCCATAGCCGTGCCGGCGTACTGGGGGCCAGGGGCGGTGGGCGCGCTTCGCGGTTCGCTGCGCTCCCTCACGAGTCTGGCACCCAATGGCGTGCCTGCCGCAATGATTCCCGACTCGGCTGCTGCGCTGGCAGCGCTACAGGTTGCTCCAGGACTGCCCGACCGCGGTGTGATCGTGCTGGTCGACCTTGGTGGCGGCGGCTCCAGCATCACGCTGGCCGATGCAGGCGCAAACCTCAACGCGATCGGTCGAACAGTCCGCTATCCGGACTTCTCGGGTGATGCGCTGGATCGGGCGCTGCTCGACCACGTGGTCGTGGGGATCGCCGAGGTGAACCAGGACGACGCCGCGCGCACCACTGCCGCCGAATCGCTGACCCGGCTGTTGGACGAGTGCCGAAAGGCCAAAGAACGCCTGTCGGCCGAAACCGCCACAGTGGTGCCCGTAGAGCTCCCGGGGTTCCGCTCCGACATCCCAATGACCCGTCCCGAGTTCGAGCCGCTGATCTCTGAACCATTCGCAGGGCTGTTGAGCGCGATAGAAGACGTGCTGCGGCAAAACGGGATACCGGTGGCCGATGTTTCGGCGGTAGCCACCGTCGGAGGCGGCGCTGCAATCCCGTTGGTAACCCGGCAGCTGTCTGAACGACTCCGCGTACCCGTAGTGACCACTCCCCAGCCTCAGTTGAATGTGGCCGCCGGCGCGGCGTTGGTCGCAAACCAGAGCTTGCACACAGAAGCACCGACCGGCATTGCTCCCACCACTGAGGCGCCGACCGCCATGTCCTCGGCGGCTTGGGCAGCAGGTGTTGCCGGGGTGGCCGCCAGTGAATCTGCCGTCGATGGCGCCGCGTCGGCGACCTTCCGCGCCCTCGCCTGGTCGGAGGACGACGGCTCAGCCGAGGATCCACTGCCCTACACCGGCGACGACTACACCTCGTCGGCTGACTACGCCGACCGGGGAGCGACCGCCGCCCGGCCGCCGGCGGGGTTCCCCCCGCAGGAAGACTGGTATCAAGGCGAACTCGGCGGCGAGCCGGCGCCGCTGCCCTGGTACAAACGCCCGCCTGTGTTGTTCGGAGGGGCGGCCGTGGCGGCGCTCCTGGCGATAGGCGGGCTCGCCGTGACCTTGACCAGTTCAGTCGGCGACTCGACCCCGGTCACTGAAACCGCGACTTCACCGCCCGAGTTACCCCCGCCGGTCACCACGGTCACCGTCGGACCCGACGGTCTGGCGACCACAACGGTGAGCCAGCCACCGGCTCCGCCACCGGACTCCACCACAACCACACCGAGTACGACGACAACCACGACGACAGAGCCGACCACCACGACGACAGAGCCGACCACCACGACGACGACCACAACCGCTGCGACAACGACAACCACCAGAACAACCACGCCCACCACGACGACATCTCGGACCGCCACGACAACACGGCCGACCACGACGCAGTCACCGACGACGACCACGGCTAAGCCACCGACGACCACAACCACTCCGCCGACGCTCCTCGTCCCCGATGCCGGTGCGTGACCTGTTAGGCCAGCCTTTCTAGCGTTCTTCCACCGTAAGATGCGACTATGAGCAGGCACCCAGCCAAAGTT
>JAAEPF010000114.1 GCA_024222295.1 Actinomycetes bacterium | reverse complement strand
CGGGGATTCCCCGCGCCGCCCCCTGCAGTGGGTCAGCCCACGTCGGGTTACAGTTGATACCGATCACGGCGAACTCGTCGAGGAAGGCCTTCTCGTTGTTTCGGTTCGCGTTGACCGCGAAGCGAATCGTGACGGAGCCTTGGCCTGCGTAGTTGTCCAGGTCAATGTCCGAGGTGATCCAGCCAGACGTCCCGGTGATCTGCTCAACGGTGTTGCCGTTGACGCTGATCGTGAGGAACTCGCCGTTGTCGAGGCGCTTGGTCTCACGCGCGCACTCGAGCCGGAGCCCGGTGTAGCCCGACGCGTTGACCGTCACCTCGAGGTAGCGACCCCGCCGGATCCGGGTGCCGCCGGTGCCGGCGTAGGCCCAGCTGCTGCGGGTCCGGACCCTGTCGTTGGAGACCCAGGCCGTGGAGGCCGTACCGTCGAAGCTGTCGGCGAAGATCACCGTCTCGCCGCCGCCCGTGTTCGGGTCCATCTCGGTCGTGAAGGACCAGAGCTGGCCGGCAGTGGTGCCGCCTCCGTTGCTGGCGTCGACCCGCCAGTAGTAGGTGGTTTCGTAGTCCAGCTGGCCGAGGGAGAAGTTGGTGCCGCCCTGGGTGCCTCGGAAGGCCGGAGAGGTGGTCTCTCCGAAGTACACGGCGTAGCTGGTCGCGCCAGAGGCCGAACTCCAGGCGAGGTCCTGGTCGATGGAGACCGAGGTCGCGTTGTTGGACGGCGTCGGGCTTCCGGGCTGGCCCGGGGGCGCCGGAGTATCGGCTTCCGTGGTGAAGGACCAGGTGGAGCCGGTGGTGGTCCCGCTGGCGTTGACCGCGTCGATCCGCCAGTAGTACGTCGCCGAGAACGCCAGCGTTCCGACGTTGCGTGAGGTCCCGGCCTGGTTGCCCAGGAGCTGACCGGCGCCGAGGGAGGAGCTGGTGCCGAAGTAGACGTTGTAGCTCGCGGCGCCGGAGGCGGCGCTCCAGGAGAGATCCTGGTTGATAGACACCGAGCCCGCGCCGTTGGAGGGCGTGGGGCTGCCGGGCTGGCCCGGGGGCGGGGTCGAGGCCTCGGTCAGGGTCAGGGTGCCCGTTCCGGTGCTCCCCGAGTAGCCGGCGACCTGGATGAGGACCGTCGTTCCCGCGGAGAGGCCGGTGAGGTCGATCTGGCTCTGGAGGCCGCACACATCATCGTTGCACGCGATGCGGGTCAGGGAGCCGCAGCTCCCCACCCAGACCTGAAGGGCCGTGTCGTAGCCAGACCCACAGGTGTCGATGGTGACGTCGGCGGAGCTGGAGGCGGTGTAGGAGTACCAGACGTCGGCCGCGCCGCCGCCGGCGCAGGACCAGGCGACCCCGCTGTTGGTGGCGCTGGTGGTGTCGAAGGCCGTGGCCCCTGCGGTGATGACCTCGGCGGTCGCGCAGTCGTCGTTGCTGAGGCCGCCGCCGCCTCCACCGCCGCCGCCGCTGTCGAGGCAGGTGCGGCTATCACGGAAGGAGGTGATGGTCCCGCGCGTCACGTTGGGGTTGAAGGTGTTCGCCGACGTGATGTACGGGTTCATCGTGTACGACGTGCAGGTGCAGTGCTGGGCGTTCCAGTTGTGCCCGAGCTCGTGCGCCGAGAGGTCCGTCGTGCTGGAGTAGTTGTTGTTGAAGTCGGACTCCACCATGCCGTAGCCATAGGTGGAGCAGATGGCGCCGACCCATGCGATGCCGATGGTGCCGCCGTCGATGCTCTTTCCAGTGAACAGGTGAGCGACGTCTCGCTGGACGCTGCCCTGGTTCGCGTTCCACTCGCTGCGGAACTGGTTGAGCAGTGTCGAGGCGTCCGAGGACGTGTAGGGCTGGTTGGAAGAGGTCCGCACGATGACCCGGGTGATCGAGTGGGTGATGCTCACCTCGCTCTCGTACTGCAGGTTGATCGAGTTGATGACCGTCTGGATTCGGTCGCTGACGTTGGTCGTCGACGAGCCGTAGTCCAGGAAGTACTCGTAGTCGGCGTCACAGCCCACTTCTGCGGTGAACAGGGACGTGCCCATGGCGGTGTTGTTCTGAGGTACCTCTTCGAAGCCGGGCTGGCCGAAGTTGTTGGCCAGCAGGTCAGCGCCGCAGAAGTGGCTGGTGCGCAGGACATCGCCGCGCTCGTAAAGCACGTGGTGGGAGGGGCTCGCGCCCTCGATGGAGGTCGGGACCGGCTGGATCCAGAACTCCGATCCGCCGGCGATCATGATGCGGGCGTAGAGGCCGTCCTCGAGGAGCGCGCCGGCGACGCGAGCGTCGGGCATCGACTCCACGGTGCCGCGGAGGGTGACCACCGGGCCGGGAGCCACGCTGACCAGCGTCCCGTCG
>JAAEPF010000113.1 GCA_024222295.1 Actinomycetes bacterium | reverse complement strand
GTGAACATCTGCATGATGGAGGAGCCATCCCCTCCTCCGCCGAGGGTGTAGTTGGTGTTCGAGTTGTCCGAGTTGTAGTTGTTCACCTCGCCCCCATCCACGTTGGTCGTGTTGTTGTACTCGTTCGTGGTGTCGTAGTGGTTGTTGACCACGGTCGTGTTGTTGTGGTAGTGGAAGTCCTGGTTCACGATCACGGTCGTGTTGTTGATGAAGTCCTGCAGGTTGTTCTGGATAAGCTCGTTCAGCGCGTCCTCGTCCACCTCCGTGACCCCGTCGGTGCCCGTGCACCCCGCCAGTGCGGTCGTCATCATCGCCAGTGCCATCAGTACTGCCTTTGCTCTCATCAGCGACGCAACAGGCAGGCGCTCGATAAACACATTCCCGGCGTTTCTCACAGGAAAGGCAGCATTATAGCGCCCGCGATGGCGAACATCACGCACGCTATGCCCATGTCAATCACCCTCCACGACTCGGGCCTGTCGAGCACCGAGGACAGCCTCCTCGCCCCGTAGCCGAGCGCGAAGAAGAACAGGAACGAGGCGAGCGAGGCGCCGACCGCGAACGCGACCCTGTCGTCGGACGCGTACCTGCTAGACGCCCCACCGATCAGCAGCACGGTGTCGAGGTACACGTGAGGGTTGAGGAACGTGAACGCGAGGGCGGTGCCGATGGTGGGCCCGAGGCCCAGGGCCTCCTCCTCGCCCACCGACATCCCGACCGGGTCCATCGATGACCTGACCCTCAGGACCCCGTAGCCCGCGATGAAGAGGGCGGCCGCGACGGATATCAGCAGCTCGGCACCCTCCACGCCCGCGAGGAACGAGCCGAGTCCCAGAACGCCAGCGCTGATCAGGAGCGCGTCGGACAGGGAGCAGACCAGGCAGACGGCGAACACGTGGGACCTCAGTAGGCCCTGCCTGAGCACGAAGATGTTCTGCGGGCCTATCGCGAGGATCAGGGCCATGCTGAGGGCGAACCCCTCTATGCCCGCTGACCAGAGGCCCATGGGCGCAGGGGGGAGCGCCCCGCCTTGAACTGGTCGCACTCAATCACGGGGGGCAGAGGCGCCGCTCCTCCAGTTGAGGAACGCGTAGGAGGGCAGCGACCACCCCAAGACGGCCACGGCCCATGCGGCCATCGACCCCATCACCATCCCGTGCTCCGCCACCGTCGTCATGGCCACCAGCGCGTACACGCCCACGGAGCCCCCGCCGAGGAGCATCGGCGCGGCCGCGCCACGGGGGACCGACGGGCCCTGCGAGACCCACAGGGCGACCATGGAGGTCAGGAATATGGCAGGGAACACGGAGGCGAGGCCCGCGACCAGTGGGTAGCCGAGGCCGGCCACCCACACCGACGCGCCGATCGCCGAGGCCGCCATCGCCCCCCTTGCCAGGAGCACCGGGGCGCTGACGCCCTCGCTCCCGGGAGGGGCCTCCCTGGGGCTCCAACCGAGCAGCAGGCCGAATGCCGCTGTCATCATGACTCCCGCGACTGCCACCGACCTCGGCGAGGAGCCGCTGACATGCGCGTCCCCGATTACGAGCACCGCGATGGCCCCTACGACGCCCCAGACGGCCAGCGACGCCACCGTGGTCAGCGCGAGGGAACGGCCCGGTGACAGCCCCTCAAGCCTCGGCGGCAGGAATATCCACACTGAGAGGAAGATGGCGTTGACGAGCATTCCCGCGGGCACCACCGAGAGGCTCTCCAGGAGCTCAGTATCACCCTGGGCAGACGCCATTCCCGCCACTGCGGGCACGATCGTGGTGGGGACCGTCCCGAGAGCCCCGCCGACCACTCCGCCGTACCTCTCTATCAGGACGGTGACGAGGATGGCCACCGCCCCTGCCGCAATCGCCGCGGGCAGGACGTCGCCAATCACGCGCTCGGGTGGGGCAGGTGGCACATGATGGTGGCGACGCTACTCGATGTCGTG
>JAAEPF010000112.1 GCA_024222295.1 Actinomycetes bacterium | reverse complement strand
CGGCCACGAGGCGGACGGCAGCGACATCACCTGCAACTGTCGCGGCTACGAGGTCCACGGACACTGCTACCACACGGTCCAGGCGCGCCACCGCCTCGCCGGCGAGCCCGTCCCGAGCCGCGACGAGGTCCGCGCAGCGCGCAGGATGGCGCGCCAGGCTCCCCGCCGCCGGGCCAGCGCTCGGCGCATCGTGGAGCCGGTCATCGAGACCGCGCCCGCCCCGAAGAAAAAGCGCCCCAGCGCGCGCCGGATCCACTGACCGACTGATGAGCCCGGCTGGGTGCCGGGCGAAACGCCGAAGGGCGTCTCGGTAACCCAAGCGACGAGGAGAAAAAGCGATGACACCGAATTGGAAGCCCGATGGGGCCCCCACGTACCACCGAGACGGCAGTGTGAGCTACTGGGATGTGTATCTCCAGCAGTGGGTGAGGCGACCCGCGCAGGACATCGGTGACGATGCGCAGGCGTCCCAGGATGAGGTGTTCCGGCGTCGGGTGCGACGCATGGCTGGCCGCTATCACGTGCGCTGCGTCTGCCGGGCGCAGCCGGTGGGGGATGTGACCGACATTGACGGCGCGCTGGGGGTCTACGCGATCGATGATGAATCCGGCCAGGAGTACATGCTCGTGTATCGCGGCGGTGGCACCGGGTGGGCGGAACTGTGGCTCAATGCGCCCGATCAGACCGATTACATCTGGCGGGCGGTGCAGACCCCCGTCGGCCTGATCACGCATGTGACAGCTGCCGTGCTCGCGCGCCGCCAGGTGGGATCGTGAGAGTCCTCGTGCCTGTGACCCTGGAGATCGTCTGCGCGGGTGCTCGCGCAGAGGTGAGCATGGATCTGGAGATGGAGGCCCAGGTGGTGAGCTACACCCCGGCAGAGCCTGCCGGTCTGGAGCACGCCCCGGTCGCCGAGGAGGTCCAGGTCGAGATCAGGCTCTGCGATGACCTCCGGGTCGAGGACATCGTGGTGCTGGAGGCGGGCCAGGTTTTTGATCCGGATAACCAGCAGCGCGAGAGCGTGATCGAACAGTTGCGAGGAGAGCAAGATGAGTGATGAGATGACAGTGAGCCAGTTTGCCGAGGCGGTCGAGACCATCCTGGGCCGCCCCCTTCCGATCTATGTGGACGCGGGAGGATTTTTGCCGCGCCGAGAGTGGGGAGCGCGGGCCATCGTGGCCCACGGCACGCTCCCGGCGTGCGAGGACGGGGTCACGATCGAGGGCGCGGGCAGCACCGCGGAGCAGGCCATGCGCAGGCTGCTCGCTGCGCTGGAGCGGCACCGGGAGCTGCTGCAGGCGCTCGGGGCGGACGTGGACACGCAGGTTCTGGCGGATCACATCCAGGCGCACCGGCTGGCGGGCACGTTGGGCGAGGAGGTGGAGCATGCCGGAGTGTGAATGGTGCGGGCGGTCCACGCCGCGGGAGCAATTGCTCTCGACGCCGGACGGCGGAGTGTGTCCTCGATGCGTGCGGGCGCAGGAGGCCGAGCGCGCCCGGGCCACCGAGCCCGGGTTGCGCACCCCGAAATTGCGGGACGTGATCGAGGCGATCCAGGAAAGCTGCATGACCGCTGTCGTCTCGTCGCCCGAGTATCCGGGACTGGCCGCGGCGCGGAGAGACGCACTCGATGCGCGGTTCGCCGGCTGGAACATGCCAGCCCTGCAGCGTGACCTGCACGCCGCGGGCATCGATCCCGAGGTCACCGAGCAGATCGCAGAGCTGGTCTGGACCTGCCGCTTTCAGGCGCGGGAGGTCGCCCGGGCCAGCGAGCAGATCCGGGTCGGGCGTGCGGCGATGGCCCTGGCCGATGCGTGGCAGCGGCGGAGGTCATCGTGACCGACGTGGCCAATCCGTACCACGCCGGGGAGATCTCGGTGCGTGCAACCCTCCACTCAGAGATCCTCGATGCGGCTGCGTGCCTCGCGGACCTCGAACGAGAGACCCAGGCGGTCCTGGCGTCCCTCGGGCGGCTGGGCGCAGACCTGGAGCGTGCGCGGGGGATCGGTGCACCACCTGACCACCACCGCCGGATGCGCCAGCTGCGCCGCCGCATCGAGGACCTGGTGGAGGGGGCCCGGGCTGCCCACGGCATGCTCGGGCCACCCGCGGAGGAGCCATGATTCGCAGGGACTGCACCCCCTACCAGGCTCGCCTCTGGGATCATTACGACGCGCTGACCCAGGCGCGCATCTCCGCGCGGGCCATGAACTCCCACGGGCTGCCCTGCGCCGAGTACCACGCCCGGCTCGACAGGCTGGAGCGTGCCCTCCTCGGGCTGCTCCAGCGGTCGCACGCACACTGAGCGGACCCGATCCACTGGCGGGCATT
>JAAEPF010000111.1 GCA_024222295.1 Actinomycetes bacterium | reverse complement strand
GATGCGCGCCGCAGGCACGATGAAGAAGCTGTCGCCAGCGGCCTGGCTGGTGGTGTTGGCGTTGGCCCCGGTGGCGAAGATGCCGTCCGAGGCGTCGCCGTCGGCGTACCAGGTGGGTCGGTCGGAGCAGCCGCCGCAGGTGACCGTGGCGCCCGACACCTCGGTCTGGGAGCTGTCGAGCACGTAGCCGGCCAGGAAGCCCTCGGCGCCGAGGTCGTGGCCGTAGCCGTAGCCGTCGAGCTCGGTGTGCCAGGCGTCGCGGGTGGCGATGTCCAGCGAGCGTGCCACCACGCTGTCCAGCGTGTCGCCGGGGCCGAAGCCTTCGAACTGGTCCGCGGCGACGCCGCTGACCGACCGCATCACCGTGCCTTCTTCGTTGCAGTCCTCGATCTGGACCATGATGCCGATGGCCGGGATCTCGTCGAGGCCGGCGAGCACGAAGCTTCCGTCCTCGCACATCGTCGAAGCGACCAGGGTGGTCGGCACGCCGCCGGTCACCGCGGGGGTCGGGTCGATCGCCGAGACGCAGAGCGCGGCGGTGCCCGTGTCTTCGCCCCAGGTCAACAGCTCGCCGGTGCCGACGTCGAGGCCGATGCCCTTGATGTTGATGCCCGTGGTCAGGTCGAGGTCGGCGCCGCACTCGGAGACCTCGATGGGAGCGGTGTCATCGCCACCGTTTCCACCAGGTCCACCTTCGTACTCGATCCCACGCCCGGGACAGGCGGTGAGCAGCGCGAGGGCAGCGGCGAGGGTCAGCTGGCGCATGGCTTCTCCGTTCGGCGCAGGCATATAGCCCAACGAAGGCTCGCATGCGTTAGCAGGGGTGACGCTTTGGAGCTCGCATGCTGCTGCTGACCGCCCTCACGGGCCCTGCCTTCGCCGGCTCGATCACGACGGCGGGCGTCACGGGAGGCCCTG
>JAAEPF010000110.1 GCA_024222295.1 Actinomycetes bacterium | reverse complement strand
CTGGCGCGCTCACCGGGAAACCAGAGCTGGGCGTCGAGGCCATCCACCCAGGCGTTGCCGGCCTCGGCGCGCAGCACGCGGCCGCTCCTCAGGTCGACGCGGCCCGCCAACTTCGGCAGCTGCACGTAGGCCTGACGCACCTGATCAAGGCTCTCGGTCCGGCCGAAGCGGCGCGCCTGGGCCTCGGTGGCGTCGAGCACGAAGCCGGCGTCGAGGACCAGCTCGAGGCTGCCCGCGATCGAGGAAGGCGCGGTGAGGCCCCGGGCCTGGGTGTCCGCGTCGAGGAAGAGCATGCCCACGCTCGGGTTGCCGCCGTCGTCGGCGCTGTAGAGGCCGCGTAGGCTCATGCGTCCATCGAGTTCGCCGTCAGCCGCCCACGCAGCGCCGACCACCAAGAGCAGGCAGAGCCCCCTCACGGTCGGCTGCTCGTGCACTCACCGCAGGTCGAACCGGCGCGCGCGGGCACGAAGCTCTGGGTGGTGTGGCAGGTCTGGCAGGCGTCGGGCTGGCAGCCGATGAGGTGATCGCAGTCGCCGCCGGCGGTGCCCTGATAGTCGTCCGTGTGGCAAAACTGGCAGTCCGTCGGCAGGCCACCGAAGACCCGCCCAGGGTGGCAATCCCGGCACTCCACGAAGCGGTGCACGCCGCTGAGGCGGAAGCCTGTCTCGGTGTGCAGGAAGGTGCTCGGCAGGAAGTGCTGCTGGGTGTGGCAGTCGAGGCAGAGCGGCCCCAGGTTGCCGAAGTGCGGATCGCGGTGGCAGTTCACGCACTCCGGGCCCGTGCCCGCGAGCTCTCGCCCTCGGTCGGGCCCGTGGCAGCGCTCGCAGGCCAGCTGATCGTGCACCCCCTCGAGTCGGAAGGCGCCGAAGTCGTGCTTCTGGGACTGGTTGGCCGTCCAGTCGGCCGCCGTGTGGCAACGGGCACAATCGGCCCCCTTACTGCCCTGATGCACGTCCAGGTGGCAGCCGGCGCAGTCCTGGGGCAGCCCCTTGTAGTCGTTGTTCACGTGGCACTTGGTGCAGTCCAGCGCGCGGTGCTCGCCCCGCAGCGGGTACTCGCTCTGCTTGTCGTGGTCGAAGTCCACCAGCGACCAGGCGTGCGCGCTGTGGCACTCGCTGCAGGCCGTCGAGAACTGGGGCGCGTGGAAGTTCTGGTGGCAGTTGCCGCAGGCGGTGTCGATGGGCCGGTAGTGCCCCTCTTTGTGACAGGCGGCGCACTCCACCTGAAAGTGGCGGCCGACCAGCTGGAAGCGGCTCAAGCTGTGGTCGAAGAACTCGATGCCGAAGCGCTCGAAGCCCCGGTGGCAGCGCTCGCAGCCCGCCTGCTCGAACTGATCGCCGTGCAGATCCCGGTGGCAGAAGGCGCACTCGGGTGTGGTGTCGTCCTGCTCCCCGGTCCCGTTGGGGTGGCAGCGGTAGCAGGGCTGCTCGTTGTGTCGTCCCTCGAGGGGGAAGCCGGTGGCGCTGTGGTCGATGGTCGTCTTGTGCCACCCCACGGGTGAGTGACAGGCGCTGCATGGGCGATCCGCGTAGCGGTCCCCATGAGGGT
>JAAEPF010000109.1 GCA_024222295.1 Actinomycetes bacterium | reverse complement strand
GGTGCCTCGAAGGTGGCCTCGCCAGCCTCCTTGCACCTCTCGTGGCCATACTCGCCCTCAACCTGGATGAAGCACTGCACAATTTCGCCATCAGCACCGTCGTAGCTGAGCACCTCTGTGTACTCGGCCTTCAGGAGCGTGCTGTCGTAGTCGCCCTAGGCAACGGCTACCCTCGCCCCCTCGTTGTCCACAAGGCTCTTGCAGGTGATCGGGTCAGCCCCGAGTAGGTTGCTGCTTGGTCCCCGTATTGCACGGGCCACGCGATCACCTCCCGCAGCGAGTCCAGGACGTCGTCCATGCCCTCCAGCTTCGTCCCGCTCCCCGTGGGTCGCCCGCAACCCGTGGGCCCGTCGTCGGCCGGGTTTCTCCCCGCCGGGCGGCCGCTGCAGCGCGTCGCGCGCTCGCCTACGACAGACAACTTACGGAAAGCATCTTCCAGACCCTATGTCGACGCACCGCCGTCCAAAGCGGTCGCACCGGCCATGCCGTGTACGTTGCGTGAATTCGAATGTCGGTACCAGCGGCGACCGTTCGGCTATATCTTGCGAATGGAAGCTTCTGGAAGGACCCAGGACATCAGAGAG
>JAAEPF010000108.1 GCA_024222295.1 Actinomycetes bacterium | reverse complement strand
GGCGCCGACCACGTCGGCGGCGCTGCGGGCGTAGGAGTCGACGGCGGCGCCGTAGACGTAGGCGTTGCCGCTCACGATACGACCGGTCTCGACGTCGGTGGCCGAGGGCCCGTAGCCGAGGGGGCCGTTGGGGGCGTCCTCGTTCACCCAGTAGATGAAGTGGAAGCGGGTGTCACCCGCCTGCTGCCAGGTGAAGGACTTGGCGTCCTCGCGCTGCCGGCTGATGTTGGTCAGCCCGGCGCAAGTGCGCTCGAGGTTGCCGGGCAGCAGACCCTCGCCACGCGTGCCCTCGTCGACGACGTCCTGCATGCTCGGGTTGGCGGCGATGTAGTCGTTGATGCCGTTGACCGAGCAGGTGTTCTCGCGCACCTCGAAGACCAGGCGCTTGCCGGTCTCGGCCTCGACCTCGTCGAGCAGCGCATCGACGCTGATGCCCTTCGCCGCGGCCAAAGCCTCGGCGAAGGCCTGGTTCCAGTCCTGACCGATCCGGGTGGCCGTGGGCTGCATCGACTCGGGGAAGTTGAGGTTCATGTAGTAGACGATGGGCTCGACGTCGCGCTCGGCCAGGGGGATGGTGACCGGGTTGCCGTCGGCGTCGAGCACGGGCTGCGCCTTGCCGAACTGGTCGAGGATGAGCTCGCCCTTGTCGTCACGCTGAAGCTCGTAAGCCTTCTTCCACACCTTGTGGGTGGCCGCGTAGTACTCGCGGAGCAGGTCGTTCTCGGAGCCGATGTGCCGGCCCACGCCCTGGCGCTCGGACTTGAAGTAGCCGAAGCGCGCGTGCTTGTCCCAGCCGGCGGTGCGGCAGTCGTCCCAGTCGTACTCGGGCGCGAGGGCCCCCATCGTGGCCTCGTTGCACTCCACATCGACCATCTGCGTGCTGTTTTTTAATGCTGCGGCGACGACCGTGATGTACACTCTTTCGCTGCCGGCCGCTCTGCCGATCTAGGTGACCTGTGTGTATCGCTCGCGGGAGCAACGGGAGAAGGCGTGGCG
>JAAEPF010000107.1 GCA_024222295.1 Actinomycetes bacterium | reverse complement strand
TTTGCAGGACACCGCCGAGTCGGCCCGATAGCCATGGTGGACGTAGACGCAGCCATGCGCGCGAGCGCCTACGACGGCCGCAAGAAGCGGCGCGGCGCGGGCGACAAGGACGACGACAAGTCGAGCCGCACCATAGAGCCGTTCAGGCCCGAGGAGGCGGCGATCAAGGAGGTCGCTGACGCGTTCTCGATGTGGCTCGTGATCGTCATGGGGCTCTCGGTGTCGCTTTTCATGCGGTACGTCATGATGCCGACGATGACCGAGCCCAGCAAGGTGCTGTGGGTCCTGCCCTTGGGTCTGGCCGTGGTCGTGCCCTCCATGCACAGGCTCGTCATACCCTCCAGGTACTACGAGCTGTACACCAAGGGCAACTGGTTCAGGGCCTGCTTCCTGTTCGTCTTCAGCTGGCTCGCCCTCAGCTTCGTGCTCTCCAACCCGCCGATAGCGGACATAGCGGCACCCATGCCACCAGGGGGCATTGACGTCCAGGACGCCAACGGGATAGTCGACTCCGACTGGAACAACGGGGTGTACACGATCGAGCTGGACAGGGACGAGGCGCACATCGTCCTGGGCATGGCGGTCTCCGACAACGTCGACACCCTCGGGGCGCACGTGCTCGTGACGCTCATCCGGGGCGATATCACCTACATATCGGCGAACGACACGGCCGAGAACCTCACCGCTGAGAGCGAGCTCTTCGAGTCATTGGACTCCGGCGACTGGCTGAGGGGCAACAAGACTGGGCTCACGAGCAAGAAGAACCTCGGGCCCAGGGTCTCGTACAGGGCGGATGACGTAGGCCTCGCATGGGACCTCGGCATGCTCGGGCCCGGCACCTACCTGCTGCACATCGAGATGAGCGAGTCCAGGGACGGCATGGGGCCGTGGGACACCAACACGTGGACTGCCGACTGGACGATCAAGGTCAGCCAGACCGGCTAGACCCAGACGTCGTTCGATGCTGTGAGGTCGCCCTCCGCCTCTCCCGTGTTCACGACGCCGCGGGGCTCCACGAGCATCACCTTGCACTCCTCCTCGGCGTACGGCTTGTGGCTCACGCCCTTGGGCACGACGTACATCTCGCCCTCGGACAGCTCGACGGTCTCGTCCTCGAGCTCTATGCGCATCGAGCCCTCGATGACGATGAACACCTCGTCCGTGTCAGCGTGGTTGTGCCAGACGAAGTCGCCCTGGATCTTGACCAGCTTGAACTGGTAGTCGTTCATCTCGGCGATCACCCTCGGCGACCAGTGGTCGGAGAACTTGGCCAGCTTATCCCCGATGTTGATCTTGCCCATATCGCCCCACCTACTGTGACAGCATCGAGCAGAGCCTCGCGGTCATCGCATCGAGCTGGAGGGCCTCACCGCCCCCCTCGACCATCCTGAAGTCGGTCTCGGCCATCGCCTCGGTGGCCGCTAGCTTCTGCGGCTCGGACAGGAACTCGACGTCCCCGAGCCCCCTGTGGAGCTGGTTGACGAGGTCGGTGCCGGCGAGCCCGAACCTGTCGAGCAGGTCCCGGAGCCTCCTGCGCGCTGGCTGGAAGCCGTCCTCCCTGCAGGCGAGGAAGAACTGCTGTAGCTCCTCGGGGGGAGCGGTCGCCGTGGTCTCGTAGACTATG
>JAAEPF010000106.1 GCA_024222295.1 Actinomycetes bacterium | reverse complement strand
TGCAAGACGATCACCGTGGGGCTGCGGAACGCGCAGGAGAACGCGCGGGTCCGCGTCCGGCCCGGGGAGTATGTCGAGAGCCTCACGGTTGCGACCCCCGGCGTGGAGCTCGTCTCCGAAGCGCGCCACCAGGCCAGGATCACCGGTGAGGTCACACTCACCGGCGACCACGCGCGCCTCGTCGGCTTCCACATCCAAGGCCTCCACCGAGGCGACCACTGGGTCGAGGTGCGATGCCTGCTCGGCTGCGGGGTCTCCGGGAACCGGATGAGCGATCTCCTCTGCGCGGGAGACTGCGCTGGCATCCGCGTCGCAGGAGGCGGCGCGAGCGTGGCCATCGAGGACAATGAGCTGGACCAGCTGACCGGCCGGCTCACCGTCGGCGTCCAGGTGTCGAACGGCTCGGACCACATCATCGTACGCAACCAGGTGACGAACATCTCGAGCGGAGCGGGCAGGGACGCCTATGGGATCCTCGCGGGCGGGGCTGGCCTCACCATCGCTGGCAACACACTGCAGACGCTGACTGGCACTGGTGCTGGCGCCGCGGTCGGCATCAAGCTCTCCGGGGTGTTCGACGCGGTCGTCGTGGACAACGACATAGAGGAGGTCACGGGCGGCCCTGGCCCCGGAGTGAGTGGCCGCGGTGTCGGCATCCAGCTGGGGTCGGTGTCGCGCGCCGAGGTCCTGCGCAACGAGGTCACTCGGGTCGCCGGCGGAGTCGGCGGCGCGGACGGAGACATGGGTGGGTCGGCGACCGGCGTTTGGGTCGACGCGTCCACGGGCGTCGAGCTCGCCGACAACGTGCTCTCGCTCGTG
>JAAEPF010000105.1 GCA_024222295.1 Actinomycetes bacterium | reverse complement strand
TGCCACGTGTTCGATTGAGAGTTAAGGACCACTTTCCCACCTACAGACGGAGCAGCGGCGACTCGCGGCGGGAGGCGTTCAAGATGGAGTACTACGAGCACATCGTGAACTTTGGCTTCAACCACCAGATCCTCACCTCACTGATCTCAGGAAGGAAGGGCTCAGAGGACGGGCTGCTGACCAACCGGCTTGAGCGCAGAGGATTGCGGCGGGGTCGGGAGCGCGTGCCCACTGGAGCCTGTCTGACCTGGAGAGAGACATATCAGAAAAGTCCACGTGGACCAGCTCACCGGTGTCCGCAACGCCTCGCTGTACGACTTCGCGTACGGGGAGGAGAAGGGGCCGGGGAGCGTCCACAGCAAGTGGCCAGCGATCGGGCAGTGCGGACTCACCGGCGGCTGGCGCCTGCGAAGAGGGTGGAGCGGTGCAGGAGCAGAAGCAGACCTCGTGAGAGGGGGCCGCCACTCCGGCTCGAGCAGCGGGGCGGCCACGTTGGTGCCTCGGGCCAGTCGCTGGTGGCGGACCTCGGCGCTGGTCGAGGGCCGAGGGTCGAGGGCTGAGGTCGCGTCGGCCACTGGTGCGGGCGAGATAGCACCCGGCGCCTCGACTTGCAGCACGGCCACGTCGCTCGGCGCCTCGACGTTGTCGAGCCTGTTGGTAGGCACGGCGGCGGAGTCGGCCGCGGCGACGTTGCCCTGGTTGGCGTCAGGAAGGACCCGCGGAGCCCAGTATCCGCGGCGGCGCCCG
>JAAEPF010000104.1 GCA_024222295.1 Actinomycetes bacterium | reverse complement strand
TAGAGGAAGAGCTCGATGGCGGAGCGACCCGAGGCGCCGGGGAGCTTCACCTTGCGCTGGTGCGGCGGCACGAAGCCGGCATCGGCCAGGCCACGGGCCATCTTCTTGGCGTCGGCCACGACCGCGTCCGGGTCGATGGTGACCTTGTCCTGGGGGCGCAGGTAGCGCATCGAGCGGGCTTCTTCGGCGCTGGTGGCGACCGAGGCGAGGCCGATGTTCTTGAAGGCCGCCTGCACGAAGGGGTTCGGGTCGTACTCGGTGCCTTCGGGGATGTCGCCGAGGTAGCGGACGAGCATCTCCTTGCAGCCACCGGCGCCGGGGATGAGGCCGACACCGACTTCGACCAGCCCCATGTAGAGCTCGCCCTGCGCCACGGTGGCGGTGCTGTGCATCGCGACCTCGGCGCCACCACCCAGGGTGAGGCCGCGGGGTGCGGTGACGACCGGCTTCTTGTTGTACTTCGCGCGCATCAGCGTGGACTGCAGGCCGACGAGCATCTCGTCGAGCTTGTCCCACTGCTTCTGCATCGACATCATCAGCACGACGAAGACGTTGGCGCCGGCGCAGAAGGCCGGGCCGTCCTGGTTGCCGACCACGAGCGCATCGAACTCGTCCGCGTCGAGGCGGTCCAGCGCGTCGATGTACATCTTGCCGATGTCGGCATCGAGCGAGTTCATCTTGCTGTGGAACTGCAGGCAGGCGACGCCGTCCCCGAGGTCGAGGAGGCTGGCGGAGCCGTTCTTGTTCACGACCTCGGTGCGCGCCTTGACGTCGTTCAGGATGAGCCAGCCTTCGGACTTCGGCACCACGACGACGCGTTCGCCGACCAGATCCCAGTAGGTCCCACGAGTCGCGGCAGTTGTCGCGGAAGTCGGCGCGGTCGGTGGCGCCGAGGTCCTGCCAGGTCAGCGACCAGCCCTCGTTCTCCATGCACCGGTTCAGCCGGCGGGAGACCACGGCGCAGG
>JAAEPF010000103.1 GCA_024222295.1 Actinomycetes bacterium | reverse complement strand
CAGCCGCTCGGGTCCGCACGCCCAGGTCTGGCGCTCACGCGAGTCGGGTACCTCATCGTCGAGCCGGGACAAGTCGCGACGGCCCTGCGTGCGGGTGATCCGCAGCCGCACCTCGTACCCGTCGTGGGTGTTGGCCAGTTCGGACAACTCGTCGCCGAAGAGCACATCAGCCTCGGTGGGCGCCGAGTGCAGATGCAGGACGTCACCGATCTGCTGTCTACGGGCCTGGGTGCGCAACATCGACATCACCGGCGTTACGCCGGACCCGCCGGTGAGGAACAGCACCAACGGGGGCGCCGGATCGGGCATGACGAAATTTCCCCGGGGAGCGGCCAGTCGCACGATGGTGCCCGGCTCCACCCCGCCGACCAGGTGGGTGGACAGGAACCCCTCGGGCATCGCCTTCACCGTGATGGTGATGATGCGATCCCCGGTGACCGGGCTCGAGGTCAACGAGTAGGACCGCCACCGCCAGCGACCGCCCATCAGCAGCCCGATCCCGACGTACTGACCTGGCTGATAATCCAGGCTGAAACCCCACCCGGGCTTGATGAGCAGCGTCGCCGAGTCCTCGGTTTCGCGGCGCACCTCGATCACCCGGCCGCGCAACTCGCGCGCCGACCACAGTGGGTTCAGCAGGCGCAGGTAGTCATCAGGCAGCAGTGGCGAGGTGATCCGGGTGGCCAGCGTGCGCAACGCATTCCATCCCGGATGCCTGCCGGTGGTCGCGACGTTGGCCCGCGTGGTGTCCACCACCACTCCGGTGGGCTTACCCGATCCGCGGGCCGGTTTCGGCGGACTCGGCGCCGGCGCGCTCTCCGGGTTCGTCATTGGTTGTCCTTCGAGTCGGGGGCAAAGCACGACACGACCGACACTAGTCGTGCCTGCACGCTGT
>JAAEPF010000102.1 GCA_024222295.1 Actinomycetes bacterium | reverse complement strand
CCCGCACCGAGAGAACGGCGCCCATACACCCCCCCAGGAGGCGCCCCACACCCCCCGGGGCGGCGCCACCCGGGGCCCGCCCAGGCGAGCCGCGAGCGCCCCCGGACGCCGGACAGGGCCCGCAGACCCGCGCCGGTGGCGCCAACGCCGCTACCGGTTCGCCCTCACGTCGGCCGCGACACCGCAGGCCGCGTCGCGCCGCCAGCAAGCTTTTTGCGTTCACAAACTCGCCAGAGGAAGGGGGCCGAGGCCCCGCCAGCAGGTGTTACACTGGTGACAGAGGACGACGGGCCAACACGGCGCGTTCGCGATGCCGTTGGTCCGTCTCCGGCGGCCGCGCGTGTGGAACGGTGTGTGTATATCACGAACCCGTTGATGGTGCGTCCGAACGGCTCGCCGGCGTCAGCGATTGCTCGTCAGCGCGGTTTTCAGCTGCCGTTGCTGATCAAAATGTTCTCCAACCAGTCGTGTGGCAACAAGCACATGGACATGCTCAACTTGCTGCTGGGGTGATCGAGACCGAGCTGGCAGCTGGTGAAGGTGTCCTCGGCCTCGCTCGTGCGAATCGACCGCGACGGCACGTCGCAGCTCGTCGTGGCGTCACAAACATGATGCCCTTGCAGCACCCGTTCATTTGGTGGCTGTCCCAATGGGATGGTGCGGCGGCGCTTCCGAGTTGAACGGTGTGAGGCAGAGCGGCGCGTGCGCGCGGCCAGCGGGCTCCGATTGGTGTGCGGCTCGTCGATGGTTTGGTCTCATATCTTGCATACGAGTGCATCGGTTAGGAGAATGCCATGGCACACCCATATTATG
>JAAEPF010000101.1 GCA_024222295.1 Actinomycetes bacterium | reverse complement strand
GTATGCGAACTTGCCGCGCTCAGCAACCGGCAACTTGCGCTGCTCGATGTAGTTGGTGAGTCGCCGGTGCAGCACTTCCTGCATGGCGGCGAAGTCGTCGTTCCCCTCCACACCGCGGATGCGGAAGCGCCTGTACTCGCCCTTGCGGGGCAGTCCGTCTTCGAGCACCACCATCGAGCCCACGTAGTCGCTGCCCTGCAGGTGGCTCATGTCGTAGCACTCGATCCTCAATGGGGCCTCGGGCAGCCCGAGGGAGTCCTGCAACTCGTTGAGGGCCCGCGCCCGGCTGTTGTGGTCACTCGCACGCTTGAGCCGGTGGCGGGTGAGGGCCTCCGCCGCGTTCTCGGTGACGGTGCCTGCCAACTCGCGCTTCGAACCACGCTGTGGTACCCGTATCTCCACCTTGGTGCCGCGCATCTCGGCCAGCCACGCGGTGTAGAGGTCGGGGTCATCGGGCATCGTCGGCACGAGCACGGCCTTCGGCCAGCCCATGGCCGGTTCGTCACCATACAGCTGCTCCATCGCCGCGCTCACTGTCTCGGATCCGTCGAGGTCCATGACCTTGTCGAGCAGGAAGCCGGTGCGACCCACCACCCGGCCGTGGCGCACCATGAACACCTGCACCGATGCCTCGAGGTCGTCCTCCGCGATGCCGAGCACGTCGAAGCTCTCGTTGCGGTCGGCCACCATCTGCTGGCGTTCGATCGCCCGCCGCACCGTGGCGATCCGGTCCCGAAGCCGCCCGGCCTGTTCGTACTCCATGTCGTCGGCGGCCCGGCGCATGTCCGACTCCAGGCTGTCGAGCACCGGTTGGGTCCGGCCGTCGAGGAAGGCCATCAGTTCGCCCACGAGCAGCCGGTAGTCCTCGGGTTGGATCTCGCCTACGCAGGGCCCGGAGCACTTCTCGATGTGGAACAGCAGGCAAGGCTTGCCGAGCCGCTCGTGACGGCGGAGCTTGGCGTCCGAGCAGGTGCGGATCGGGAAGGTGCGGAGCAGCTCGTCGAGGGTGTCGCGGATCGCATACGCGTGGGCGTAGGGCCCGAAGTACCGGGTGCCCTTCCGCTTGCGACCCCGCATCACCATCGCCCGGGGCCAGGCGTCGGACTCGGTGACCGCCAGGTATGGGTAGGACTTGTCGTCGACCAGACGCACGTTGAAGCGCGGCCGGTGCTGCTTGATCAACGAGTACTCGAGCATGAGTGCCTCGACCTCGTTGCGGACCTGGATCCACTCGACCGACTCGGCCGTGGCCACCATCTGGGCGGTCCTCACAGGGAGCACCGCCGGATTCTGGAAGTAGTTGGACAGGCGCTGGCGGAGTGACTTCGCCTTGCCCACGTAGATCACGCGGCCGTGCGCGTCCTTGAACTGATAGCTACCGGGAGCGTTGGGGATGGTGCCCGCAGGGGGACGTTCCAGCATCGTCCCCGACGGTACCCCTGTTGCCGGTCAGGGGCAGGGACGCGGATTCAGCCACCAGACCTCGCACTCGATGAGAGCGGGGATCGGACCCACATCGGGCTGGTCGTCTCGCACCACGGCGGGGCGCACCGCTCGGCCGTCGGGCCACGTGCCGGTGTAGCTCAGATCCGTGTCGCACCACTCGCCGTCGAGTGCGCACCTTCCCGTGGCGTCGAAGGAACGAAACCCGACCCAGTGGTCGAAGTGGTCGGTGTTGATCGAGGACAGGTTGGGCAGCACCTCCACGGTCACGATCCCGATGTGCTCGGCCTCCAGCGACGGCGTGCCGGTGCGGTCCGAGTACACCACCACGTGCTGGGCGGCCTCGTCGGCAACGTCGATCGAGGCGAACTGCTCGATGGCGATCCGGGCGTCCACGAAGGCGTCGTTCTGGTAGGTCACCATCGTGAAGCGCATGTGGTCCGGCAGGTCGATCGGGCCGTCGCCGGGGTTGAACATCGCGAAGTACGGAGCGAAGTTGGCGGCCCACACGGCTTCGGAGCCCCAGCCGCGTGCCGCTGCGTCCTGCACGAGCCTGTAGAGCATCCCGCCGCCGAAGGAGTGGCCCACGATCCCGAAGCGCGACGGATCGGCCCGCTTGGAGAACTCCACGCCCTGGCGGAATCCGGTGTCCACCGTCTCGTACTGGCTCGGCGGGTCGAACTCGATCGAGTAGCCCGGGAAGACCACCACGAAACCGTTGGACACCAGGTGCTCCAGCAGGCCCTGGTATCCCTCATAGATGTTGCCGGCGTAGCCGTGGGCCAGGAATGCCACGGGGCGGCTGTCGTCGTCACAGGAGCCACCGGTCCACGGCTCCCCGTCACCGGTCGGCTCGAGCACGAACACCTTGTGGCGCCAGTCGTGGTCGTTGGTCAGGTCGGTTCGCTCGAAGCCGCAGGGGCCGTGTGCTCCCGGCTGGCCCGCCGGCACGAGTCCCACCGGTGGCGACACACCGCACGCGGCCGTGAGCAACGCCGCCACTGCAACGGCCGCCGCCGCCACCCGCACCCGTTTGCCCGCCACAAATGCCATCTCGCCCCCCGCTCCGCCCGACCTCGTTCCGGCACATCCTTGCCGACCAGCGGGGCCAGTCGCACGTCGTACGGGCATCGGCGGGGAACAAATCCCGAACAGGGGCTGTTGCAGGTCGGTACGCAGGTCTAACCTGTGCACAGCCGGCCTGGCCCCCGGCCCCATATGCTTCCGAGGCCGACATCCCCGTGGCGTGGCGACCAGGCTGCCCCCACCGGCTGACAATCGGAGGCCCTCAGAGCCCGCGCCCCGTGCGAGGCCCCAAGGAGGTCCACCCAGATGCTGCGCCTACAGATCGGCTTGCCCACCGAATACAGCGAAGCCTCGCCCGAGGAACTGGCTGAACGAATCGCCGCGGCCAAGGAGACACTCGGAGACAGAGTCTTCGTCCTGGGCCACCACTACCAGCGAGACGAGGTCATGCGCTGGGCCGACGCCCGCGGGGACAGCTTCGGACTGTCGCGCCTGGCCCAGCAGCGACCCCAGGCCGACTACATCGTGTTCTGCGGTGTGCACTTCATGGCCGAGTCGGCCGACATTCTGACCGGCGACCACCAGCAGGTGGTGCTGCCCGACCTGAATGCGGGCTGCTCGATGGCCGACATGGCCGACATCGAATCCGTCGAGGATGCCTGGGAGCAGATAGCCGAGGTGACCGGCATCGAGTCGGTGCTGCCCATCACCTACATGAACTCATCGGCCGACCTGAAGGCCTTCGTGGGGCGACACGGCGGCGCGGTGTGCACGTCTTCGAATGCCCGCGCCGTACTCGAGTGGGCGCTCAACGACCCCGAGGGTCCGCAGGCCAAGCAGGTGCTCTTCTTCCCTGACCAGCATCTCGGTCGCAACACCGGTTTCGACATGGGCTTCACCGAGGCGGACATGGCCGTGTGGGACCCGCGCCACGACCTCGGCGACCTCGAGGAGGCCGAGCTCAAGGAAGCTACGTTCCTACTCTGGAAGGGTCACTGCTCGGTCCACCAGCGCTTCCGTCCGGAGCACGTGGACGCGTTCCGCGCCGAGCATCCCGCCGGCACCGTGGTCGCTCCCCCCGAGCGCCGCCCCGAGGCGGGCGCCATGGCCGACCCGGTCGGCTCCCCCGCCGGCCGCCCCAAGGCCGTCGCGGCCC
>JAAEPF010000100.1 GCA_024222295.1 Actinomycetes bacterium | reverse complement strand
TGATGACGTTCTGCCACTCGTCCAGCGCGCGCCGGTAGGCGCCGAGCTGCTCCGCGTTGGCAGCGTCCCACGCAGCCCGCTCCGCGGGCTCGTGCTTCCCGGGACGCCTGCCGACCTTGGGGCGCGTCGGCTTCTTGGGAAGGCGCACCTTCTCCACTCCCTCCCAGATGAAGTCCACCGCCTGGGCTACCATCGAGTCGGGGTACTGACCGGGCTTCGGCTCGAAGCCAAGCAGCGCCTTCATGTCGTCCGCGTAGGCGCCGAGGCCATGCTCGTATCCTGCGGAGCGCAGCGATACGCCACCGTCTGCGACCGCCGCCTGCGCGGCGTCGTCCACCCCGGTGACCGACTTGGTGAGCCAGTTTTTGGACTGCTCCCGGAGCATGGCGACCGTCTGCTCTCGGGTGTACGGCGTGGCTGTCTCGAGCGCACGGTTGATCGTGCTCTCGGGGTTTACGATCTGGTTGAACGCGCTGCTCGTGGCGCTACCGTCCATCCCTCGCGCCGCCCGGTTCGCCTCGGCGATATCCGCGAGCACCTCCACCATGTCGTCGCTCAGTTGCTGGCG
>JAAEPF010000099.1 GCA_024222295.1 Actinomycetes bacterium | reverse complement strand
GAGAGCGAGCACCCGCATGTGTCTCCCCTCACTGGCGTTCCACACGACTGCCACTCCAGCTGGCAGCTGAGGTCCTTCCGCTGGCGCCGGCTGCGCCGCGAGATCCTCCATGTCCACCGGTACCGGCACGTCTGCCGGCTATGGATCACCGCGCTCGAGGGCCTCCGGCACGTCATCCGGGGCCACCTCCGCCAAGCGCTTCAGCCGCGACCTGGTCGCGGTCATGTCGACATCCTCGGCGGTCTCTGCCGCTCGCACTGCTCCCGAACTGGAGCTCGCTCCTCCTGAAGGAGCCGCCACGCCGGAGCCTGATGCTACCGGCTGGCTCTCTCGCATGCGCGCCGCTGCGGCTGGCGCTGCTGCCGATCGGCTCGCGGCCGGCGCCGACGCCGCCGCTGCCACCGGCTCGGTGATCCTCCGAGCCGTCTTCGGCGGAGGGGTCCCTGCCGCGGCCGCTGCCGCTGGGCGGACTCTGGCCTCTTGGCCCTGCCTCCGCTCTCGATACTGGCCGGTCCTCTCCCGGCCTGCCTCCTCCGCGTCCAGCGCTTCGAAGATCCTCTTGCTGCACACCGCGTTGTGCGCGTGGCCAGCCAGCACCCGGCCGTGCCGAGCGATCGAGATGCACCCTGGGCATCCCGGCGTTGCGCCCAGCCGCTCGATGTCCGCCTTGAGGACGTACATCCTCCTCGGCGCCTGCGGCTGCGGCGCCACCACCACGATTGGTGGCGGACCGACCTCTCCAGGTCCGACGATGGCCCGCGGCGCGCTTGCCGCACGCGGAGCCACGTCCCACGGCAGGCCCTTCAGGCCATCCCAGCCCGCCGTGATCCACTTCTCGCTCTGCGGCAGGCTGCGAAAGCCGACCGCCTTCTTCACGCCGTCGCTCGTGATGACCATCATCGAGCCGTCGCGCGGGTGGTGGCCGATGTAGCGAGCCTCCACCATCTGCTCCTCCAGCGCGTTCTTCCTCGTGCGCTCCCCGGCGAACCGCACCATCAGGCGCTCACCGAAGAGCGGGACCGGCTTCCTCCACTGCCGTCCCGTGAGCCGCTGAAGAGCGGTCTTGCCGTCCTGGCCGCGCCGGTATCGGTTGATTACCGATGCGGCGTGCTCCGGCAGGTGCGCTAGCACCGGGTGCTTGTCCTCCACCTTGACGCCCAGCTTGGACTCCAGGTCCATCTTGAGCGCCCGCACCTGCTTCTTGATCTCGCGCACCGCGACCTCGATCTCCCCATTGGCCTGATGATCGGCTGGTGCCGACTCCTGGGGAATGGCCTCGAGGCCAGGAACCTCCTCCACCGCACGCCTCTTGACCAGCAGGATCGCTGGCTCGCCGTCGGACTTGTTGACGATCTTCCTGTAGCCCAGGATCCGTAAGAAGCGTGCGAAGAACTTGATGGCGTAGGCGTCGTCGCCCTTCTTCTCCACGAATGTCGCCGCCATCATCTTCGAGCGCCGATCCCTAAGGACCAGCATCGGCATGGTGTCCGCGTCGTCCTGGCCCATGAAGGCGTAGTCGGACGAGACCACCGGCACCGCTGTCTCGTCGTCCTCCGGTGCGCGAAGATGCGGCTGGCCTTGGCCCTTTGCCGCAATGCACACGCGACACCAGCTGCGGTAAGTCGCGTGTCCCATCGCCTCGTGCTCGGCGATCTCCCTCTGAGAGGGCTCATGAGGTGCCTTCAGCACCCTCGGGCGAGCCTCCTCCTCGCCCTCGTCGGCCTGCTGTCCATCAGGAGCAGCTGGCAAAACGTCGGCCGCGGCAGCTGCCGCTGGCTGAAAACCCGGCGGTCTCATGTCGGAAGGTCCCGACCCCGCCGCTGCCGCCCCTGCAGCCGATGCCGAAGGGGACTGCGGTATTGAGTCTTCCAGTGGACTTACGCCGAGGGCTGCCTCCTGGGGACTGTCCTCTCGAGGATCTCCAGCAGCTCCTCCTTCGACTTGCCGCTGAGTAGCTCCACCAGCTCGGACTTCGACTTCGCCGAAAATCCCTCCTCGAGAGGAGCAACCGAGCCATGTTGGCCCTTCTTGAGGTAGAAGTTGTAGACGCCCTGCTCGCGATAGACCGGCAGCATCTGGTGCTTCGCCGCCTTCGCCTCCTTCTCGAGCATGCCTACCACGCGCTTGCCGATTGGGCTCTTCTCGTGGAATATCCAGCCGCCATTGCGGCCTAGGAATGAACACTGTCCAGCTCCTGCTGCCTGCCCCACCGAGATCAACGGCTTGTGCACGTTCGTCACGCGTCCCTTGAGCGCTCGTAGCACTCCGTACTCGTCCTCCGCCTTGAGCTGCAAGCTGCCCTCGTCCGGGACGAGCTCACCACTGGCCGTACGATACGTGCTGCCGTTGCCCTTCATTTCCGTCGGCGGCGCGAAGCCCCGAGGGAAGGCTGAGACAGCTGCACCGCCGCCCCAGTTGAACGTCATCCAGTCGTCCTGCACGGAGGCGGAG
>JAAEPF010000098.1 GCA_024222295.1 Actinomycetes bacterium | reverse complement strand
CTACCTGAGGAAGCTCCGAGAGGGCGGCACTGCGCCGTTCCTGACGGTCGGCGTCGCGCCGGTCAGCTACCGCAGCCAGGGCGGACCGACGTTCAGCCAGCCGCGGCTCGAGCACGGGATCGGGATGGCCGTGCGCCGCGACGACTGGCTCGTGACCGGGAGCATCGGGTGGATCCCGTTCGCGAGCACCCGCTACCCGATCGGCCGGGAGAACTTCAGTCAGAGCTTCTTCGGCAGCAGCGGGACGATCTACGGGCCGAGCCCCGTGGCGGTCCACATCGGCCTGTCCCGGTTCTTCGGTACCACCGAGCCGTCACTGCGGTCCCCCAAGGAGCTCCAGCCCTACGTGCTCGTCGGGGTGGGTGGCGCCCGGACCATCGGCACCATCACCGACCGGTCGAGCGACCCGCGCAGCTTCGTGGGCAGCGCGGCCCCTCCCGGCCTGTACCCGGAGCTCGCCGTCGGCCTGCAGGTCGGGCGCGCGGTCGCCGTGCAGGCCACCTACCGGCACATCGAACAGACGCAGGAGGCGTTCGGACTCGTCCAGCACTGGCAGAAGGACAGTGGGCTGGCCCAGGTGCTGTTCGAGGTGCCGTATGGCGTCGGCCACGTGCATCCGTACGTCGGCATCGGCGCCGCGTTCGACAAGCTGCACTTCACCGACGAGGACTTCGG
>JAAEPF010000097.1 GCA_024222295.1 Actinomycetes bacterium | reverse complement strand
GGATGTCCACGACCCCGTCGCCCTCCTTGGCGCGCATCGCGTTGAAGCTGGGGATGGCCGCCTCGCTCTCGAAGGGCTGCAGCGCAGCGGCCAGGCGGAAGAGGCGCAGGTCGTCGATCTCCAAGGCCAGGCCCTCGGCGTCGTAGGCCCGAATCGGCGCCGGAAAGACGCCCTCCGGCCCGCTCGGTACGCGATAGCGAATCACCCACGCGTCTCCGCGCTCGACCTCGACGACCGCGGGGTCGAAGTCCGGGTCCAGCGCGGAGAAGTCGATCTCCACGGCCTCCGCCTCGGCCTCCACGCGGAACTCGGCGATCTCACCGGGGACCAGGAAGCGGGGCGCCTCGTGGGCGAAGATCTCGGCGCGCGGGTTGAGCACCTCGATGTGCGCAACAGCGACCTCTCCGCCCGCCTCCAGCGAGATCTGGTGAGGCCCGTCTTCGAGCCGGGTGGCGTCGAGGATGGTCCGCGCGCCGACGCCTTTGCCCTCCGCGCAGATCTCGCCATCGACGAGGAGTCGACGTTCCGGATCATCGGGGACGTCCAGGGCGAGCTCGACTCGGCCGCTGTCGATGAAAGGCGCAACCTCGATGCCGATGTCGGCGGCGGCGGGCAGGCTGAGGGCGAGCAGGAGAAGTTGGCGTGGGTGCATCCGGAACCTCGTTGGGGGTGGCTTCGGGTGCTTCTACGCAGTCGGGATCGTGTTCTTTTTTTGGGGTCTCCTGCCATGTTCGTGGGTCGATCATGGGGATCGACCTGGCAGGCACGGTGCGAGACCGCCGAGGCTCAGCAGGCCGAGCGCGATGATGGCCTCGGCGCTGTGAAAGCCGAACGCGCGCCTCGTGATCAGTCGCAGCCGGGTGTTCAAGCCCTCGACACGAGCGTTGGTCAGCCCGTGGGTCAGCACAGCGTCGATCTCCGTTCGCATCCGCTTGATCGAGCGTCCAACCTTGACGAAGGGCTTCAACCGGCAGCGCTGCGCCCAGGCCAGCCAGCGATCCAGCAGGCGCTTGCCGGCTTCTCCGCGAAGTCGGAACACCTGCCGGAGCTGCTCCTTGAGCAGGTAGGCCCGGTACAAGGGTCTGTTCGTCTTGCTGATCGCAGCCAGAGTGGCCTTCTGCTTCAGCGTGAGGTCGTCTGGATTCTTCCAAAGCGCATAGCGCGCGCCCTTCACCGCCTTGGCTGAAGCGCGCTGGCCCGCCTTGCGTGCTGTATTCCACACGTCGCGCCGCACCTGGTCGAGAGCCTTCGTCGCCCAGGACACGACGTGGAACGGGTCCATGCACAGCGTCGCCTCAGGACACCCGCGCCGAACGGCGTTCCTGATCCACGCGGCGGCATCCGCGCTGACCAGCTCGATCTGAGCGCAGCCCTCGGGACCGAGCATCTCGAAGAACTTCGATAGGGTCGCCTCGTCGTGCCCATTCGCGGCCCACAGCAGCTTCCCGGTGTCGTGGTCCACCACGACGGTCAGGTAGCGATGACCCTTCCGATAGCTGATCTCGTCGATTCCGATCCGGCGCACGTTCTTGAGCCTCGCAGCCGGATCCGCCTCGGCCACGACCCGTTCGATGATGCGACCTACGGTCCGCCATCCGAGGCGTAGCAGCTCTCCGACCCCACTCTTCGAGCACTGGGTGACGAGCCACGCCACCGTGTCTTCGAAGGCTCGAGTGAAGCCCGAACGGTGCCGGGCCCAGGAAACCTTCGCCGTTCTGACACCGTGCTCTGCGCACCTGACCCGCGGCGCATGGGCTTCGACGAACGCTCGGACGAAGCCGAGGTCCAGCGCCCTCCAGCGGCGTTCTCGGCCGGCATCGTAGCGAGGGCAGACCCGTCCGCAGTCGGGACACCTCGGCCTCCGCCGCTCCCGGGCCGGCGGTCGTATCTGCGCCACCAGCACGCCGCTGCGGTCCATCTCTACGCTCTCGACGATAGCGCCCTCGACGCCCAGCAATCTGGCCCATAAGCTCGGCTTGCGCACGTCCCACTCCATCATCTGGTCTTGCAACTCGACGGTAGAGCGAGGGCGTGCGCACTTCATCCATCACGCGCCGCTGATGTCCATTCCCAAGCCCAGAGGTCGCAACGCGCTACCCCAAGGCACGGGCGGTCTTGAGTCCGATGCGAGGGGGAGCGAGGGCAGGGATCGACCCACGAAGATGGCAGGAGAGCCTTCTTTGTCGGGCAGTTCCTGGAGCAGCTCGTGCGGGACGGGCTCCTTCACATGGGTGAGCGGGGGGTCTGGAGCTGGGACCTGTCGGAGATCGCCGAGCGCAGCTTCACCGACAACGTGGTCGAGCTGATGACCGGGCGGATCAGCGCGTTGGAGGGCGCGACGGCGCGCGCGCTGCAGCTGGCGGCGTGCATCGGCAGCCGCTTCGGGCTGCAGCGCCTCGCCGCCGTGCTGGAGGTGGAGCCCGCAGCCGCCGCGACCACGCTGTGGCCCGCCATCGAGGCGGAGCTGGTCGTGCCGCTCGACGATAGCTACCGGCTGATGCAGACCGAGGCGGCTGGAGACCTCGATCCTCGGTATCGCTTCGCCCACGACCGGGTGCAGCAGGCCGCCCACGATCTGCTCTCCGAGGGCGATCGGGCGGCCACGCACCTGCAGCTGGCGCGCGCCGAGCTGGACGCGGGTGAGCTCCAGGACGAGGGGCTCTTCTCCATCGCAACGCACGCCAACTTCGGGGCGGCGCAGGTGGTGGAGACGAGCGAGCGTGCCCGCTACGCCAGGCTGAACCTTCAGGCGGGTCGAAAGGCCAAGCGCTCCGCGGCCTTCGAGCCCGCGTTGCGCTACCTGCTGGCCGGGCGGGCCTTCCTCGCCGATCCCTGGGGAGGTGATGGCTACCCGCTGGCTTTCGAACTCGCCGAGATCCACTACCTGGTGGGCGAGCACGAGGCGGCCGAGGCGCTCTTCGCCGAGCTGCTGGAGCACAGCACCGAGGCCCTGGACCGGGCGCGGATCTTCAACCTGAAGCTGGTGCTCTACGGCAACACCGGTCGCTACCCGGAGGCCATCGACTGCGCGGTGCAGGCCCTGGCGCATTGCGGGGAGCGCTTCTCGGCTCGTCCGGGCAAGGCGGGGCTGAGCCTGGAGCTCCTTCGCACGCTCCGCCTCCTGCGCGGGAAGACGCCCGAGGGTCTGCAGGACCTGCAG
>JAAEPF010000096.1 GCA_024222295.1 Actinomycetes bacterium | reverse complement strand
TTCGGGGCCGACGTCGAGCGGGGAGAGCCCATAGGCGGTTCGCAGGCCGTTGGTGGCGCAACGACGGTAGGCGCCCGATCTGCAGGGATTGCAGGTACGACACGACTGGAAGCACTCGACGGCCACCCGGTCGCCGACGGCGACACTCCATGCTGCAGAAGCGGCATCGCCGACCTCGACCAGCACGCCGACGGTCTCATGGCCGGGAACGAGGGGCGTCCGGATCGGCAGGCGGCCGGTGAAGAGTTCGTGGTCGGTGCCGCAGAGCCCGCACGCCTCGACCTCGAGGAGAGCCGTGTCGGGAGAGGGTGCCGGGACGGCGAGGTCGCGGAACTCGAGCGACCGTGGTGCACACAGCACCAGTGCCCGTGACGTTGCCGGTCGTTCGGTCATGCCCGGCACCTCCGACTGCCTAGCGTACGTGGCACACAGCCGCGGAAAGGGTCGGTAGACGCATGCAGCAGGTGAGCGAGCGAGGCGCCGGGGGCCCCGCTCTGGCCCGGCTCAGCGCTTGCAGCGGTCCATCCTCTGCAGTGGCCTGGGCCGACAACGGGCTGGGCGGCGAGTCCGAAACA
>JAAEPF010000095.1 GCA_024222295.1 Actinomycetes bacterium | reverse complement strand
CGGCCCAGCCGGCCGCTCCGACGGCCCAGCCGGCCGCTCCGACGGCCCAGCCAGCCGCTCAGCCGACCAGCGGCCTCGGCGCAGCCCAAGGCGGCATCGCCCCGGCAACCGACGCCCAGCCAGGGGCTCCCGGTGGCATCGCCGGTCGGCCGCCCGCGGGCGGATCGAACGGCTCCGCCCAGTCTGGAGCTGCCGCGCCTCCGCGGCAGGCGGCCGATACGAAGCAGTCCAAGCGCGACGCGAACAACGCCGAGTTGCGCCACAGGATCCACGAGCAGCTCATCGAGGAACTCGGTCCCATCCTGTTCGATACGCGCCTCTCAGAGGACGACCTGAGGCGCAAGGTCAATGACCAACTGCACGCTGCGATCGCGGCCGAGCGGGTCCCGCTGTCGGCTGCCGACAAGGCGCAGCTGATCCAGGACGTCTCGGACGACATCCTCGGCTACGGCCCGATCGACCGGCTCCTGCGCGACGAGGCCGTCACCGAGATCATGGTCAACGGACCCGACATGACCTTCGTGGAGCGCAACGGCAAGCTCGCCCTCGACGAGAGCATCAAGTTCATCGACGGCGACCACGTACGGAGGGTGATCGACAAGATCGTCTCCGCCATCGGACGGCGAGTCGACGAGTCCACACCGATGGTGGACGCGCGCCTTCCGGACGGCTCACGTGTGAATGCGGTGATCTCGCCGCTCGCCATCGGCGGGCCCTTCCTCACCATCCGCAAGTTCGCCACCGACCCGCTGCAGATCGACGACCTGATCCGGTTCGGGTCGATCAATGCGCACGCCGCCCGCTTCCTGCAGGCGTGCATCGTCGGCAAGCTCAACGTGATCGTCGCCGGTGGTACCGGCACCGGTAAGACGACGATGCTGAACGTGCTGTCGAGCTTCATACCCTCCGACGAGCGCATCGTCACGGTCGAGGACGCAAAGGAGCTCCAGCTACACCAGGAACACGTGCTCTGCCTCGAGTCACGCCCGCCCAACGTTGAGGGACGTGGCGAGGTCTCCATCCGTGACCTCGTGAAGAACACGCTGCGCATGAGGCCGGACCGCATCGTGGTGGGCGAGTGTCGTTCAGGCGAGGCGCTCGACATGCTCCAGGCGATGAACACGGGCCACGACGGCTCACTCACCACGGTGCACGCGAACGGCCCCCGCGACACCTTGGCCCGTCTCGAGACGCTCGTGTTGATGGCAGGGTTCGACCTGCCGGTGCGTGCGATCCGGGAGCAGATGGCGTCGGCCGTCGACCTCATCGTGCAGCTGTCGCGCCTGCGTGACGGCACCCGCCGGATCACCCACATCACCGAGGTCCAGGGGATGGAGGGCGACGTGATCACCCTGCAGGACATCTTCCTGTTCGACTTCTCCGCCGGCGTCGACGAGAACGGTCGGTTCCGCGGCCAACTCCAGGCCACGGGCGTGCGGCCGAAGTTCGCCACCAAGCTGGCAGACCTCGGCATTCGCCTCGGCCCCGAGGTGTTCAGCCCCGGAGCAACGGCATGACCGCCAGGCTGTGGGCCGCCATCTGGGTGGCCGTGGTCTCGCTCGTTGCGCTTGCCCCGCTTGCGGCAGCCCAGGACGACGACTCCGGTGCCCCCGCCGTCCTGCGAGTCGAGACAGTCGACTCGCGCGGTGAGAGTTGGACGGCGACCGGTGTGTCGGAGAGCGCATTGCCGACGGTCTCCGCAGAGGGGGAGGAGCTCGCAGCAAGTTCTTCCGATGTGGCGACCGACGTCGTGGTCGTGATCGACAATGACCGCGCGCTGCCAAATGGTGTGCTCCAGCTCTCGGGAAATGCAGCCGAGCAGTTCCTCGTGCCCGGCGTCGGCGCCGTGCGTCGAGTGGCTGTCGTCAGCACGGCCCGCGAGGGTGCAAGACAGGAGATCGGGTTCTCTTCTGAACCCGAGGTCGTTCGCAGTGCGATCAACGGCGTCAGCGCGGACGGCGATGCCGCCACCTGGGACGCCCTTGCCCGAGCCGCCGATCTGCTCGAAGGCTCGGATGCCAGCTCCAAGCGCGTCGTCGCCTACCTGTCGGCGGCCAACAAGCTGTCCCGCACCACCCCGGGGGCGGCTGCCACGGCCCTGCGCCTCGCCGAGGCACAACTCGACGTGATGGCGATGCCCGCGGGCGTCAACACGACCCAGCTCGCAGACACTGTGCTGGACACCGGTGGCACGATGCAGGTGCTCGGCTCCGACGAGGAGTTCGCGCCGCAGACCGAGGCAGTAGTCGACCAGATCAACAACCAGTTCATCGTCAACTTCCCGGCCCCTGCAGGCGACGCGGAGCAGGTCCAGCTCGACTTCACCGCCGGCGAGGCCGCGCAGAGCGTCCAGGTGGGGCGCGGCGCGCTGACCGCCGGTGCCTCGAACCTGGTGGTGTCCCAGGCCTCCCTGGGCCTGCTCGATTCCATCATCACCAACTCGATGGCCAAGTGGCTGTTCGTCGTGCTGATCGCCGCCGCGGTGGTCGGGTTCCTGTGGGCGCTGCTGACAATGGTGCTTCCCGATTCCGACAATCTCGCGCGGCGTCTTCGGGCCTACGACGATGCTCCTGAGGGAGGCGAGGAAGAGGCCGAGCACCAGGGCGTCGCAACGGTTCCGCTGCTGCAACGTGCCGTGGAGCTCACGGGTGACGTGGCAGAGAAGCGGGGCTTCCTGGAGTCGCTCGAGATCTCGCTCGAACGCGCCAACCTGCCGCTTCGTGCCGCCGAGGCGGTGTTCTTCCTCGCTGTCTCGGGCTTGCTGCTCGGCATCGGTGCCTTCGCCGTCACCGGGAACATCCTGGTGGCGCTCGTTGTGCTGGGCGTCGCCTTCATGGTGCCCAAGACCATGCTCGACATGCGGGTCCGCAAGCGCCAGAAGGTCTTTGTCGCTCAGCTTCCGGACATGCTCGCTCTCCTCGCGGGCACTCTGAAGGCCGGTTACTCGATCACCCAGGGCTTCGAAGCGGTCTCCAGGGAGGTCGAGGACCCGATGGGCATGGAGTTGCGACGAGTGGTCACCGAGCACCGGCTGGGCCGAACCCTCGAGGACGCACTGGACGCCACAGCTGACCGCATGGGATCAGAGGACTTCGCCTGGACGGTCATGGCGATCAAGATCCAGCGCGAAGTGGGCGGCAACCTGGCAGAGCTGCTGATGACCGTGGCGAACACCATGACGCAGCGAGAACGACTGCGTCGCGACGTCAACAGCCTCACCGCCGAGGGTCGGATCTCGGCGTTCATCCTCGGGCTGCTGCCACCTGGACTCGCGCTGGTCATGTACGTCATGAACCGCGACTACATCATGACCCTGTTCTCCCAGACGCTTGGGTACTTCATCATCGGCGTCGCCCTGGTGGCCATGGCCATCGGGTTCGCCTGGATGAAGAAGATCATCACCATCGAGGTTTGACCAGATGACCCCAACCCTTCTCATCGTTTCCGTCCTGGTGGCCCTGGCTGTTGCCGTGGTCGTGTTCGTGGTGCTGTCCCAGGTCGAGGAACGACAGGTCATCCGCGAGACGCTGCGGCAGCTGGACGGCTACGAGGTCGAGAACACCCGCGACCAGGAGCTGTTGGATCCGCTCAGGGACCGTGCCCTGAGGCCGTTCGTTCACGGAATCCAGGCAATAGGGCGCCGGCTGACACCCGTCGGCTACGTCGAGAAGGTCCGGCAACGCTTCATCTGGGCCGGCGAACCGGACCCGCAGAAGGTCGACCGGTTCCTCGCGATTCGCGTGATCACCATTGCCCTGGCCGTGATCGCGGCGATCCTCATCTTCCTCGTCGGCGTCCTTCCTCTGTCTGGCATGCCGTTGCTCGTCGTCGGCGGAGCCGTGGTGGCCGGACTCGTGCTCGGCCCCGACAACGTACTCAACCGCAAGGTCTCGGACCGACAGCATGAGATCCAGATCACGCTGCCCGACGTACTCGACCTGCTCGTGATCTCGGTGGAGGCCGGACTCGGCTTCGAACAGGCCCTGGACCGGGTCATAAACTCCGTGCCCGGGCCGCTGTCGGACGAGTTCAGCCGCATGCTCGGCGAGACCCGCGCCGGCGCCAACCGCTCCGACGCCATGCGGGCCCTCGACGAGCGATGCAACGTGCCCGAGTTGCGCAGCTTCGTAATGGCGATCATCCAGGCGGACACGTTCGGCGTCTCAATCGGCCGGGTGCTTCGCTCGCAGTCCGAGGAGATGCGCGTCAAGCGGCGCCAGCTGGCCGAGGAGCAGGCGCAGAAGGCCCCGGTGAAGATGATGATCCCGATGGTGTTCTGCATCTTCCCCGCACTGTTCGCGGTTGTGCTGGGCCCGGCGATCCTCGGAATCCGAGAAGGGCTGTAGCCGTGGCGACCGCAGTCGCCCCTCCCGAGCCGACCTCACCGGAGCCGGAGCCATTGCCCGGAGATCCCCGCCGGCCGCTGCTTGCAGAGCGGGCAATATCGCTACTGCTGGCCGGATTCGTGGCGCTGTTCGCGTCGGGGCCCATCACCGACAACAGCCTGCTCACCCACATCGCCACCGGCAGGCTCCAGGTCGACAGTGGCCTTCCGTCGGAGAACCCGTTCCTCACCACGTCCACCGACTTCCCGGTGCCGAGCTGGTGGTGGTCTTGGGCGCTTGGCACCGCTGAGAACCTCGCCGGATCGCTCGGCATCAGGATCCTGACGGTCGCCGTCGCGGCTCTGCTCGGGCTGCTGGTGGTGCGTGCCGCCCGGCCCCTCGACAGGGCCGACCGACCGTCACCCACGTTGCTCGGCCAGGCGCTGCCCGCAGCGGTCGTGCTGGCCATGCTGGTTCCTTTCGTCAACGGTCGGCCCCAGTTGCCGGGGTTCGTCCTGCTTGCGGCCACACTCGTGGTCTGGCGGGAGCGACGGTCCCCTTGGTGGCTGGTGGCGGTGTTCGCCATCTGGGTCAACGTGCATGGCAGCTGGCTCTACGGAGCCGGAGTGCTGGGCCTGTCGTGGCTGGCCGAGGCGATCGACGCACGGCACATCGACTGGGCGAGGTTGCGGTGGTTCGCCGGAGCCGCAGGCGGACTCCTGCTCGGCGGCATCTGGTATCCCGAGCGGTTCCGTCTCGTGCTGCTCCCCACCGAGCAACTGGGCAGTGAGGAAGCCCGCGAGGCAATGCGGCTCTACGTGGAGTGGCAGCCCGTGTCGGCCGGTAGCAGCTACTTCTGGGTTCTCTGCCTGATCGTGCTGTTGGCGGCATATGGCGCGTGGAGGCAGCGGCTGGCCGGCATGGCCGTGCTCACCGTGATGCTCGCATTCCTGGGATTCGGTGCGACCCGGATGCTCCCGATCGCTGCGATCACGCTTGCGGGTGCTGCTGCGGTCGGGGTCGTCGCAACCTCCGCGATCGCGCCGCCGGGCCACCGCGCGCGACAGGTGATGTCGGCGGTGGGGATCGCTGCGCTGGTGGGGGCGGTGGTCTTGGCGGCCACCGGGCCTCATGAGGACCTGGAGCGATACCCCTCGGAGGAAGTCGCATGGCTCGAAGCACGTGGCCTGGTCGCCAACCCCGACGTCACCGTGCTGCACAACGACTGGGTGGGCAACTACCTCGAGTACCTCTACGGTGCCGACGCCAATGCCTGGATCGACGACCGACCCGCTGTCGAAACGCTTCTCGACTACTCCTCGATGCGCAGGCTGAACGACGACTGGCAGGAGGCGTTCGCCCGGGCCGACCCCGACGTGGTGCTGTGGTATTCCGAGCTGCCGCTGGGTGACGAGCTTGACGCCCGTTCGGACTGGGAGACCGTGCTCACCACGGACGACTACCAGCTGCTCTGTCACGCAAGGATCGCTTCTCGCTGTCTCTAGTGTGCCCCGGGCGCTGGTCGAGCGCCCAGTCACGCCGCCAGGAGTCGAGCTCGGGTCCGCGCAGCGAGGGTGAACTGCGTGCATGGTGGCGCAGCCGGGCTGAGTACCAGTCGGTACGTGCCTCGTCGGCGAGCATCTCCAGGGAAGTTTCGATGCGTGCGGCGAAGCGACGGGCGTCGTCGTCGCCGTGGCTCAACGGTCGACCGAACGTGACCGTCACGCGCTCGGGGCGCGGCATGGAGCGGTCCTTGGGGAGCACCCGGTCGGTGCCGTCGATGTGCACCGGCACCACTGGCACTCCGCAGCGGACCGAGAGGTAGGCGGCGCCGCCCTTGTGCTCCTGGCCCCAGCCGTCGGGGCTGCGCCCGCCCTCGGGGAAGATCAGCAGCGACCAGCCGTCGTCGATCAACTCGGCAGCCGCCAGCGCCGAGCGACGCGACACCCGTTGGCGTTCCATGGGAATCGCGCCCCAGAACCAGGCGGCGGCCGCTGCTTTGGGCACCGAGTCGAAGAAGTAGTCGGCCGCGGCCGCAACGACGACCTCGTGGCGCCAGGGCCTGGGGATCGACTGGATGACCAGGCCCGTGTCGAGGTGGCTGTGGTGGTTCGCGACGAACACAAGTGGCCCGTCGAGCTCGTCGAGGTGGTCGCGGTTGCGCACCCGCGGCATGCACAGTGCCGTGGTCACGGCCCTGCCGACGGTCTCCTGGGCGGCCAGGCGTGTCACCCGGGCCACGGGCTTGCGGGCCCAGTCGGTGTCGTAGCGGTCACCGAGTTCGGGTCCCTCGAGCGGCTCGACGGTGGCCGGGGTGGGGGCGCGGGTAACCGGGAATCCGGCGGACCGAACGCGTCGCAGGGGGTTGAGGTCGCTCGGCTTCACTTGACGTCGGCCATCATGAGCGGGGGGTTCTTGAAGTAGGTGATGCTGGGTCGGGGGCCGACAACGTCCGAGGCCATCTCGAGCGCGTCGGCCATCGTGGTGGCGGGCCGGTAGCCGAGACGGCGCACGGTCCCAGGGTCGCCGCCGACCACGATCACACCGCCCACGTGATCGAGGGCGTGGGCTCCCCAGTACCACATGTAGAACGGATGCACGCCGTGGTAGGCGTTGCCGGTGCGGTACAGGTGCCGGTACCACTCGTCGTCCGCATAGCGCTTCTCGAACCGCTGCTCCATCTCCACCGGGTCCGTGGTCTCGACGAGCACCTCCTCGAAGAAGTCGATGTAGCTGGGGTGGTGCACCGGGTTGAACTCCGGGGCAGTCGGGTGGCTCATGATCACCACGCCGCCCTCTCGCACCAGCGGCTTGCCCCGGTACATATTGAAGAAGTACCCGAGGCCCAGGCAGTGCACGAGGATCGGATTCATGATCGAGTCGACGTTGTAGGGCGAGATGTACGGCAGGCCGAACAACACCACGTCGGTCTGGCCCTCGACCTCCACCAGCTGCTGACGGTAGACGTTCTCGGTGGTCACCTCGTGCACGGCCTCGACCTCGCCGGCCTGGACCGAGGTCAGCCCATACGGTGCCCGCCAGCCGTGCATCACCTTGCGCCGCGCCGGTGGTGACATGCGGTCGAGGCCGGCGCGTGCGGCCATGAACGTCGCACGATCGGCCAGGTTCCATTCCCACTCGCGCTTGGCGAGTACCTGCATGGGCCCGTCGCCGTAGATGTCGTTGTTGACGGTGGTCTCGATCTGGAAGACCTTCACTCCGCTGTTGCGCAGCACCTCCCCCTGGCGCCAGTTGGAGCTGTGCAGCTCGGAGCTGTGCCGGTCCATGAACGACTTCGACTTCTTCATCGTCGCCGGGTTGTGGTGGTGGCGGAGCGCCTGGTAGCCGGAGAGCCCGGTGGCGGTGGACTTCCACCCGCCGTCCATGGCCACGAGGTTGATGTTGACGTATACGACGAGGTCGGACTCGGCGGCACGCCTGGAGATCTGGACCTCTTCGCCGTGTCGGGTCTCGCCGAGCACCACGAGAGCGTCGGGGTCTTCTGCGTCGTGGTTGTAGAGCTGGCCCCGCGGCGCGAGCGCGTCATACACACGGTCTCCGACGGCGTGGCGCAGTTCGTCCTCGGTCATGCGCCGGTGCAGGGCCAGCGCGGCAATCAGGTGGACGTCATCGACTCCGGCCTCGGCGGCCAGATCGAGCACCGCTTCGATCACACGCTGGCGTATGTCGGGGCGGCGCATCGGTGGTAGCGGCAGCGAGATGTCGTCGAAGGCGATCGTCAGCTTCATGCCCGCGTGCAGCAGGGCCCGCAGTGGCTCGCTGTCGATCGGAGACTCGAGTGCCTCGCGGATGGCCGCGTCCGGATCCTCGATCGGCTCCAGCGGCTCCGGTGGATAGATGATCCGGGATCGGTCCGCCGGGAGCTTCTCGAGGCGGAACTGCTCCCCGTGGTGCATCAGCACCGGCGGCGTCGAGCGGTCCACGTCGAGCACGAGGCCGGGGCGTGGTCGGTACTGGCGGGACTTCACTTCTTGCTCCGGGTGTCGAAGGCGATCTTGGTGGCGCCACGGCTGCCTGCCGTCGCGGCGTGCACGAGCGCGTCGGTTGCCCGCTCGAGCGGGTAGGTGGCGGACACGAGCCGACCCAGACCGGCCGACGCGACCAGCTCCATGGCCAGCGCGAACGTGCGGATCTGCTCGCCGCCGAGTGATTCAGTGCCATAGGTGTAGGCACCCCTCACCGAGATCTCGCGCTGCCACAGTGGTGTGAGGTCCACGGTCGTCACGCCCGGCATGCCGATCACGACCACCCGTCCACGTGGACGGGTGATGGCCAGCGCAGCGCGAAGGCTCTCGGCGGTGCCGACGCAGTCGATGGTCACATCCACGCCACCGGCCACCCGCTGGTGGGCACCGCTTCCCAGCATCATGGAGCCCGTCAGCCGGCGCGACGCGCGCACGATCTCGGATGGCTCGACGGCCGACGCGGGCACCGGACCCGCAAGCTCGAGCGACAGCTCGCGCTGGTGGCCGTGCTTGGCGGCCACCAGCAGTGCAGACGGGGGAGTCCACCGTGCGAGCGCAGCGATGGCTGCGAGACCCATCGTGCCGGCGCCGATCACCGCCGCCGACTCACCAGGCGAAACGCCTGCTGCGAGAGCGCCGTGAAGCGCGCAGGCCGCAGGTTCGACCATCACAGCGGACTCGTCGTCGAGTTCTGCCGGCACCTCGTGGAGCTGGCTCGGGTGGGCGATCATCTCGGTTGACCAGCCGCCGCCGGTCGACTCACAGAACCCGGTCTGGAGCCCGGGTTCGATGCATCCGTTGGCCAGCCGCTCACAGTTGCCGAGATCGCCTGCTGCGCACGGGTCACAGCGCGGCTCGATCGCGCGTGCGGCACAGCCGAGCACCGGCTCGATCAGGACTCGGGTCCCGTCGTGGTCGGCCACGACTTCATGGCCGGGTACGAACGGTAGCGAGATGATCGGCTCGAACCAGCGCGAGGACTGCCCGTTGACGGCAGCCAGGTCCGAACCACAGATGCCGGACAAGCGCGGCTGGATGCGCACCCATTCGGGGCCGGGCAGCTCGGGCGGATCGAAGTCGTCATCGCGGCGCAGCGGGCCGACCGAGGCTCCTCCTCCCGTGCGCAGCTTCGATGCTGCGAGGGCGGCACCGAAGCGCGCCGGCTCGTCTTCGTAGACGAGGGCGGTGTGCCCGCGGCTCATGACGCCCCTCTCCAGGCCGGTGCAAGCGGTAGCAGTGGTGCCTTGTGCCCCTTCGCCTTGGCGAAGTCCTCGATCAGCCAGCCGCGGGTACGGGCGATGGTCGCGAGCCGCGGCTCCGGATTGACCGCCACCGGGAATCCGACCGCTTCCAGCATCGAGAGGTCCGATGACGAGTCGGCATAGGCCACCGACTCGGCGGGGTCGAGTCCGTGGTCGCCGCAGAGGTCGAGAAGCACCCGTGCCCGCGCCTCTGCGGTCGGAGGTGCATGGCGGAGGTGGCCGGTGAGCACTTCGGTGCCGTCGCGGACCTCGGTCGTGGCCTCGGCACAGACGATGTCGTCGAACAACGGCGCCAGCGGTTCGACCACCACATCGAGCGCGCCGGTTATCAACACCGTGCGGTGTCCGAGCGCACGATGCTCGCGGACCCTGCGGATCGCATCGGGATACGAGCGCGTCAGCAGCAGGCTGCTCATAGCCTCCGCAGCATCCTCACGGAGCTGGCCGGCGGGGGCGCCTTCGTAGCGCCGGTAGAAGGACCGCAGGAAGTCGGAGCGGTCCTGGCGGTCCGCAACCAGCAGCGACGGGGCCTCGGCAAGCAGGCGGGCCACCAGCCGCACGCGGTCGGCGGTGCCGAGTCGCCGCCCGGCCAGCCAGGCGTAGGACGCGACCACGTTGGATGCGATCAGCGTGTTCTCGAGGTCGAAGGCGGCGAGGTGCCGGTCCGCAGACAGCACCTGTGCGCGTAGGCGCTTGGGCCTGCGGTCGGGGTCGCGCTTGGTGGCAGAGGTGGCTGCCCGGCCGTGCTTCACGACAGAAGGCAGGTGCACCTCGATGATGTAGCGGTCCCAGTCGATGCTGTGGGGGTCGATCGGCATGCCGTCACCGAGTCCGTCGCTGCCTCCTACTTCGGCGGCGAGGTCGAGCAGGCGCTCGATGCCGTAGATCGCCTCGCACTCCGTGTAGGCGCCATAGAGCTGTACGTACTCGAGGGCCCGGTCCGCCGCCGCACGCTTTTGCTCGAGGTGCGCACCCCAGCGGGCCGCCTTGCCCCGTACCGGTAGCGCCGACACCACCTTCTCCACCTGACGCAGGGCCGAGGTGGCGGTGCTCAGCTGCCGTTCCACGCGGCCGCGACCGGGAAACGACCAGTCGGGCACGACGATCGGCTGGCCGTGCTCGTCGTGCAGCGGATGCTCCGTGAACCAGTCGCGGATGTTGTCGACCAGCACCTGGTACTGAAGCGGGTTGGCGGAGCCGGAAGCGACCTGAACGATGTCGGGCCTCTCGCCCGCATCGGGCGGGCTGGCCGCAGCAGCGAGGATGGCGGTGACCACGAGGTCGACCGGGATCACGTCGATCACGCCCTCCGGCACCCCGGGGAACTCCTTCAGCAGGCCGCGGGCATAGGAGAGGATGATCGGCTCAGCCATGCGAAAGCCGCGGATCCAGCCGGGCGTTGGTTCGCTCATCGCCGACTCGATGATCGACGGGCGCACGATGCTCACCGGCAGCTCGCCGTGTGTCTCCTCGAGGGCCACCTCGCCGAGGGCCTTGGTGAGGGCATAGGCGTCGGGCCAGCCAAGAGACGCCGCACGGGCCCGGCCCGCCTCGACCATCGAGTCGGCCACCCAGTCCCGGCGGAGTTGCTCGGTGCGTTCCGACAGGGCCGGGCCGCCTGCGGGCCCGAGCACCGAACGCGCCTGTTCGGCGAACTCCGCGAGTCGCTCGGGCTTGCGGCTCTCGGCATCGGCGTCGGCGCGGGTGCGGCGTGCCGCCGATACCTCCTGTCGCCAGTCGATGTCGACGAAGAACGGATTGTCGCGAACCGGCTCCTCGGGCGCTGTGCCCCTGCGGTTGCCGGCCACGTAGCAGGTGCTGACCGTGACGAGGCGGGGGAGCGCGGAACCGGACTCACCGCATACCTCGCGAATCGTCTCGGCCAACCGGTGCGGGCCGAGCAGGTTCACCTCGACCGCGCGGTCGAGTGGCGCATCGAACGCAACTGTGGCCGCGGAGTGGATTACCACATCGGATGCGGCCAGCACCGCGCGGCCGTCGTCGTCGAGGCCGAGTCCGTCGGTACCCACATCGCCGCGCACCACGGTGACGCGGCGCTCGACCATCTCGTCGAATGACATGGTGCCGGCCTGCTCGAGCTCGTGGCGCAGTCGGTCAAAGGCGTTGTTGCGCAGGATCTCCCGGTTCACCCGCCGTTGGGCGCCGGAGCGTCGGCCGTCTCGCACGAGCAGGGCCACCTCGGCGTCGGGCACACACCGCAGGATTCGTTCAACCAGCGCCGTGCCCACGAAGCCTGTGGCCCCGGTGACGAACATGCGGCGCCCCGCGAGGGCGTCGGAGATCACCGCTGCGTTCTATCAGCTCGGGCTCACGTCGCGCGAAGAGCGGCGAGCATGGCGTTCGATGGCAAGCCTGACGAGTTCGTCGATGAGCTGGTCATAGGGCAGGCCGGTGGCCTCCCAGAGCTTCGGGTACATGGAGATGGGCGTGAAACCGGGGATCGTGTTGACCTCGTTGACGAGAAGCTCCTCGCGGTCGGTGCAGAACAGGTCCACGCGGGCCATTCCGTGGCAACGCAGTGCCTCGAACGTATCCACAGCGAGGCGTCTCGCGCGCTCCGCCACCTCCACAGGGAGATCCGCGGGTATCACCGTGCGGGCATTGCCGTCGAAGTACTTGTCGCCGTAGTCATAGAAGTCGGCGCCGGCGAGTACCTCCCCCACCACCGAAGCCGCCGGCTCGTCGTTGCCGAGCACCGCGATCTCGAGCTCGCGGCCGACCGCCTGCTGCTCGAACACCACCACGTCGTCGTACCGGAACGCCTCCTCGGTGGCCTCCACGAGTGAAGCGGGCCCGTCTGTGGTGCTCACCTTTGACACCCCGATGGAGGACCCCATGTTGGCGGGCTTCACGAACACGGTGTCGCCCAGCTCTGCGAATACACCCTCCGCGGCGCCTACATCGAACTTCTCGTGGCGGTGGAGCACCCGCCACGGCACCTGGGCAATGCCGTTGGCCCGCAGCACGACCTTGGCCATTGCCTTGTCCATCGCTAGCGACGAGGCGAGAACCCCGGCGCCCACGTAGGGGATTCCGGCGATCTCGAGCAGACCCTGCACCGTGCCGTCCTCACCGTTGGGGCCATGGAGTATCGGCAGGACCACGGTCGTGGGCCCGGCTCCGGGCAGCGGATCTGGTTGCGTCGCCGCCTCGGGCGCGCCAGTGGTGCTGGGCAGGGAGGGGTCGTTGCCACCTGCAGCCAGCAGGGCGAGCGGGTCGACTTCGCTGCCGACCGCGGCGAGTTCCCGCGCTGCCTCGGTGAGGACGAAGCCGCCCTCGCGCGTGATCCCCACTGGAACGACTTCGTAGCGGTGCGGGTTCACCGCGGCCAGCACATGACTGGCAGAGATGCAGCTGATGTCGTGCTCCGCCGAGCGGCCACCGAAGAGGATCACGAGACGGATCCGGGGGTCGGGGGCTGTCATGGGCCGAGAGTCTACGGTGCGCCGCGCATCTCCCGGGTCTGATGGGCGCGTGCGGCGGACCAGTGGCGTCTGTCACCAGTCCCACCGGAGACCTGCCGAGTGGAGTAGAGTTGCGACCGCAACGACCATGGGACGCGATCGACCGGCGATCGCGGTCGACGAGCGATCGAAGCCCGAGGTGCCAGCGACGACAGGATCCAGTTCCGCAGGTTCGAAGGTGTCGGGTCCGAGGACGCGACACGCAAGCCGGGTGCGGTTCGCCGCGGCCGGTTCCCTGCTCGCCTCGCTGGCACTCGTGGCGGCGGCGTGCAGTGACTCCGGCGATGGGGAACAGGCAGAGGACCAGGGATACCGGGCTACCCCGGCCGGGTTCGTGGTCGAGCCTGCCGCTGAGCCCGGCCCGGACGCATTCACCGCCCCCGTCGACACGGCGGCCGACGGTCGATGCGACAAGGAAGCCCTCAAGGCCGAGCTCGCCAGCCGTCCTGACGCCTACCGGGAGTGGGCTGCCGTGCTCGGCATCGCGGAGAACGAAGTCGACGCCTACATCGACACGCTCCAGCCGGTCGTCTTGTCGAGCGACACGAGCGTCACCAACCGCGGCCTGCGTGACGGACGCGCCTATGCGAGGCAATCGGTGCTCGAGACGGGCACAGCGGTGCTGATGGACACCGACTTCGACCCGGCTTCGCGGTCCCTGCCCGCGTGGAACCCCCCTGAGGACTCGTCCACGACGACAACCACCACGACGACGACCACCACGACGACGACCACCACGACGACGACCACCACGACGACGACCACCACGACGACGACCACCACCACGACTCCCGGCGAGGAGAGCACGACCTCCGCCACGGCCACCACCAGCTCGGTGCCCGGTTCCACGCAGGGCCAGCCGGTCACCCGCTGCAAGTGCGGCAACCCGCTGCTGCCGGCGTACGCGCCCGTGACACCGGCGCCCGCGGACGAGACCACCACGACGACCGAGTCCGGGCCGGGCACGACTGACCGACCGGGAACCACGGCGTCGACCTCGTCGAGTTTGAGCTCGACGTCGTCCTCGTCCAGCTCCAGCTCCTCGTCGAGCAGCAGCTCGAGCAGCTCCTCGTCGAGTTCCTCCATCAAGGACGACGACAACAACGTGGTCACGCCTGATCCATGACGTGAGCGAGGCGGTCCGACCGGCCTGCCGACCCACGGGTACCGCCGGCTCCGCCCCTGGCGTGTGAGAATCCGCTCGATGGACTTCGAGACCGAAGCGCTCGCCGCACGACTCGGCGCACAACTCATCGCCCCCTCCGGTGGCGATGGCCGGCCACCCTCGTTGACGGGGCTCGCCATCGACTCCCGGGCCCTGGTTCCCGGCCAGCTGTTCGCCGCGCTCACCGACGAGCGCGACGGCCACGACTTCGTGGCCGATGCCCGCGTTGCGGGTGCCCCCGTGGTGCTGGTCGACCACCAGGTCGACGACGGGTGGAGCATCGTGGTGGATGACGTGCCACGGGCTTTGGCGGACCTGGCAAGGATCGCCAGGCGGGAACTGGGCGACCTCGTCGTGGGCGTGACCGGCTCGGTCGGCAAGACCACCACCAAGGACCTGCTCGGCTCCGTGCTCTCGAAGCGGTTCTCCACCTCGGTCTCGGTGCGCTCGTTCAACAACGAGCTGGGCGTGCCTCTGACTCTTGCGAATGCCCCGACCGGCACCGAGGCCGTGGTGGTGGAGATGGGAGCCCGTGGTCATGGCCACATCGCACTGTTGTGCGCAATGGCGAGTCCCACGGTCGGAATCGTCACCGCAGTTCACGCCGTGCACACCGAGGTGATGGGAGGCGAGGACTCGATCGCGGTGGCCAAGCGCGAGCTCGTCGAGGCACTGCCGAAGGAGGGGCTGGCAGTGCTCAACGCCGACGATCCGCGTGTCATCGCCATGGCAGGCCACACGGCGGCCGAGGTGCTGAGCTTCGCAGTCGCGGCGCCCGGCGAGGGAGCCGCTGCAGGCGACGTGCGGGCGGTGGATGTGTCGGTGGACGAGGAACTGCGGCCGCGGTTCATGCTCGAGTCGCCATGGGGTCGCGCCGAGGTGCAGATGGGGGCGCGGGGCGTGCACAACGTCGCCAACGCCCTCGCTGCAGCCGCCGCGGGGCTCTGGTCAGGTGTGGCGCCGGCGGATGTGGCGGAGGCGCTGGGTGAGCCGATCGACTCGCCGTGGCGCATGGAGCTCGGGAGGTCGCGCGGTGGCCTCGTAGTGCTCAACGACGCGTACAACGCTGGGCCCGCGTCGATGGCCGCGGCACTGCGTTCGCTCGCCTCGTTGCCGGCGACCCGGCGCATCGCTGTGCTGGGCGTGATGGCCGAGCTCGGTGACCGCGAGGCAGCCGAGCACGGCCGCATCGCAGACCTGGCCGGCCAACTCGGCATCGAAGTGCTCGCGGTCGGCACGGACATGTACCGCACCGAACCGGTCGCGGATGCAGGTGCCGCGCTGGTACGTCTGGCCGAGAGCGCAGACCTCACAGAAGGCACGGCCGTGCTGGTGAAGGGGTCGCGGGTGGCGGGCCTCGAATCCGTCGCCGCGGGACTGCTGCGATAGCGGCGCAGTGGGGCCGGCACCGCAGACCTACACTCGTCGGCCATGAGCAGCATCAGGGTCGGTGTCATCGGAGCAGGCGGACGCATGGGTGCAACCGTCTGCCAGGCGGTCATCGATGACCCCGACCTCGAGTTGGCCGGAGCGGTCGACCCAGCCTTCGGAGGATCCGACCTGGCCGCGGTCGCGGGGGTCGAGTCCGATGTCGTGGTCAGCGGTGACGTGGCCGCCCTCGCGGACGCAGGAGTTCAGGTGGCGGTCGACTTCACCCATCGCGAGGCGAGCTGCGAAGCCCTGCGGGTGCTCGCTTCGTCCGGCATCCACGCCGTGGTGGGCACGACCGGGTTCGGCGACGACGACATCGCCCGGTTCCGCTCGGAGTTCACGTCCTCCAACGCCGTGATCGCGCCCAACTTCGCGATCGGAGCGGTGCTGATGATGCGCTTCGCCGAGCTCGCCGCCCCCTATTTCGACTCGGCGGAGATCATCGAGCTGCACCACGACAACAAGGTGGACGCCCCGTCGGGCACGGCGATGCTCACCCTCGAACGGATGTCGAGCGCATCGGGGGACTGGACCGAGGACCCCACCCGCAGCGAGCTGCTCGAAGGTGCCCGTGGTGGCGACGGCCCTGCGGGCATCAGGGTGCATTCGGTGCGGCTGCGAGGTCTCGTGGCACATCAGGAGGTGCTACTCGGCACCACCGGCCAGACGCTGTCGATCCGCCACGATTCGATCGACCGTACGAGCTTCATGCCCGGCGTGCTGCTCGCCGTGAAGAAGGTCGCCGAGTTCCCCGGGATCACCCTGGGTCTCGACCCCCTTCTCGACCTCTGAGAGGTCAGTCGCCGAGCTCGTCTTCGAGGTCCTCGACGCCGCCGATGAGGCCCTTGTGGCTGCGGACCTGCCACAGCACGTAGCCCACGACCAGCACGACCGAGCCGATCAGCAGCCAGCGCTGGTAGTCGGCCACCCAATCGAGGATGTCCTCGATCTGCTCGGAGAACACCGTGCCGATCGCCCGCATCAAGATGATGCGCCCGATGGTGCCCGTGATCGCGAGGATTGCGAACCGGCGCACGTTCATGCCCACCACCCCTGCGATCAGGCAGACCGGGTTGTTGGGCATGATGAACACCAGCGCATCGAGGATCCGGGCGAACTGGCCCTGGTCGGCCTCCAGGGAGTCGAACAGCGGTCCCGAAGCGGGGAACACCCGGCGCGCCCAGTGCACTGCCCGGTCACGGAACAGGTAGCCGACCATGTAGAAGAGCGGGTCCGGTGCCATCAGGCGCAGGGTCGAGACCACCAGTACCGGAATCCACTCCGTGTTGGGCGTGGTGCCGATCAGGTACTTGTTGGACGAGTTGAGTGCCAACAGGAACAGCGGCCGCTCGTTGATCCAGCTGGCCCATACCGCATTGCCGACGTTGTTGGCGATGACCAGGGCGATGATCGATGCACCGATGAGTGGCAGCAACCACTTCGGATGTGGCGCCGCAGCGGGGAGCTCTTCGCGGGGCGGCTCTCCTCCGTCGTCCTCACCTGTGGCTGTCCGCGCGTGGTCTTCGACGTTGTCGTCGGGGGTGCGCAGCTCGGCAGCTTCGCCCGGTTTGCCCGCGTCGGCCATCGGAGCAGTCTGGCCCATGTGGAGGGGCCGCGGAACTCTGGACCGGTCGCATAGGGTGAGTTCCCGCCCGCCGAGCTTCGGCCCCTCCGCGAATCAGATCCGCCGAGGGTCGGCGCGCCGGGCGCGACGACCAGGATCCACGCACCCCGCGGGTGCAGCCACAAGGGGGACACCGATGTTGGGCACGATGCAGGACAGGCCGCTGGTGCTGCCGCACTTCTTCGAGCGGGCCGAGAAGCTGTTCGCGCACAAGGAGATCGTCACCGCCACCGCCGCAGGTGACAGCCGTCGCCGCAGCTACGGCGAGTGGGCCGACCGCACGCGCAGGCTGGCCGGGGCGCTCGACAAGTTGGGTATATCCGCTGACGGCCGCGTTGCCACGTTCTGCTGGAACACCGACAACCACCTGGAGCTGTACTTCGCGGCGCCTTGCAGCGGCCGCGTGCTGCACACGCTCAACATCCGGCTGTTCCCCGACCAGCTCACCTACATCGTCAACCATGCCGAGGACGAGGTGATCTTCATCGACCGATCGCTGCTCGGGCTGATCGCGCCACTGCTCGGCGAGTTCAGCACGGTCAAGCATCTCGTGCTCATCGACGATGGAGCTCCGACCGAGCTGCCGGACGGGTTCGAGTTCCTCGACTACGAGGAGTTGCTCGCCGCTGCCGAACCCGCCGAGTTCTCCGTCGACGACGAGAACCGGGCCGCTTCGATGTGTTACACGTCGGGCACCACAGGCAACCCGAAGGGCGTTGTGTACACGCACCGGTCCACGTGGCTGCACACGATGGGCGTGATGACCGCCGACAGCCTCGGTGCTTGCGAGCGCGACGTGATCCTGCCGGTCGTGCCGATGTTCCACGCCAACGCCTGGGGTCTCGCCCACGCGGCGGTGGCATCCGGTGCGTCGCTGGTGTTCCCTGGGCCACAGATGGCCCCGGAGCCGATCGCCGACATGATCGTCGAGGAGAAGGTCACCGTCGCAGCCGGGGTGCCCACCATCTGGATGGGTGTGCTCCCGGCGCTGCAGGGCAAGGACACATCGTCGCTTCGGGCCATCCCGTGCGGAGGTTCGGCGGTGCCCACGGTCCTGTCGGAGGGCTACCGCGAGCAGGTCGGCCTGCCGATCCTGCAGGCCTGGGGCATGACCGAGACGTCGCCGGTCGCCTCTGTCGCCAAGCTGACCTCTGAGATGGAGGAATTCGACGAGGAGGCGAAGGTGAAGCTGCGAGCCGCGCAGGGCATGCCGGTGCTCGGAGTTGAACTGCGGATAGCGGACCAGGTGACCGGCGAGGCCCAGCCCTGGGACGGTGAGTCGCAGGGCGAGATCCAGGTGGCCGGGCCGTGGATAACCGCTGACTACTACAACGACGACCGTGCTCCGCAGTCCTTCACCGCAGATGGTTGGCTGCGTACCGGCGACGTGGCGGTGGTGACCCCGGAGGGTTTCGTGCGAATCGTCGACCGCACCAAGGACGTGGTGAAGTCGGGCGGCGAATGGGTGTCGTCGGTGGAACTGGAGAACGAGATCATGGCCCACCCGAAGGTGGCCGAGGCTGCGGTGATCGGCGTGGCGCACCCGAAGTGGTCCGAGCGGCCGCTGGCCTGCGTCGTGGTCGCTGAAGGTGAGGAACTCACCAAGGACGATGTGATCGACTTCCTCGACGGCCGGGTGGCGAAGTGGTGGCTGCCCGACGACGTGGTCTTCATCGACGAGGTGCCCAAGACGTCGGTCGGCAAGTTCTCCAAGAAGGACCTGCGCGAGCGCTTCGCCGACTACGAGCTCCCCACCGCCAACGACTGACGCGTCCAGCACCGGGCCGGTCAACGCCGCCGCGCCCCGCGCAGCGTGACCCCCGCAAGCCTGTGCTCAGCCACTCATCCTGATTTCTTGAGGCCTGTCGCGTTGCAGCGACGCGGAGCCACTCCTGAAACAAGGCTGAGTGGTCCTGCACAGCCTGCAGGGATTGGCGGCAGGGGGGATTGGCGGCAGGGGTCGGCTTGCAGAACTGCGGACGGCCGGTGGGGTGGCGGTACCGTCTGGCCATGTACGAGTTCGCCAAGCGGCCGCTCTGGATCCTCAGCCACGTGCTGGTGATCATCGCCGTGCTGGTGATGGTCCGCCTCGGTTTCTGGCAGTTCAGCCGGTGGCAGGACGAAACCGACGCCCGCGACCGCATAGAGGCGGGCCTCGAGGCGGCGCCGCAGCCTCTGGGTGATGTTGTGGACCCGCAGACGCCGCCCGAGGAAGTCGACGAGTCCGCTCGCTTCGCCCGGGTGAACGTGACGGGGGAGTGGGACACCGACGCAGAGGTCGTGATCCGCAACCGGGCGGTGCAGGGGCGGCCGGGTGGCTGGCTGCTCACCCCGCTGGTACAGCAGGACGGCACGGCGGTGGCTGTTGTGCGCGGATGGATACCCCTCGCTGACGTCAATGCCGGACCCCCATGGAGAGTTGCGAAGCCGCAAGGGGGCGAAGCCACCGTGCAGGGCGTGGTGGAACTCAGCCAGCCCGGTGGCGGACTCGGCCCACAGGACACCGCTGAGGGCACCCTGGACACCCTCGCGAGGGCCGACCTCGAGCGCTATGGGCAGCAGCTCGACTACCCGCTCGAACCCGTGTGGCTGGTACTCCAGTCCTCCGATCCCGCCCAGCCCGCAGCCCGGGGGTCCGAGCAGCTGGGACTCGTGGCGGTCGAGGTGGAGCTCCCGTCGCCGTCGCAGAACTTCTCCTACATGGTCCAGTGGTGGCTGTTCGCGACCATCGCCGCAGTCGGCTACCTGCTGATCCTGCGCAAGGTGGCCCGCAGCAAGGCAGGCCTCGACCCCGACACCGTGGCGCCCGAGGACCCGCCATTCGTGGGTGGCGAGGACGGAGGGTCTTCGTCTCCGAGGGAGCCACAGGATGCCTGACGGCACCGCCACTGTGGGCACCCGCGAGCGGATCATGCGCGGCGCCGTGCGTTGCGTCGAACGGGTGGGCGTCAGCGGGTTCTCGCTGGAGGACGTGGCGGCAGAGGCGGGCGTTTCGCGCACCTCGATCTACCGCTACTTCCCCGGCGGGCGCTCACAGCTGGTGCAGGAGACCGCTACCTGGGAGGTCGGCCGATTCTGGGCCGGGCTGGCTGAAGCGGTCGCTGAGCTCGACTCGCTGGAGGACCGTCTCGTTCGCGGCCTCGCACTGGGCACCCGTCAGATCCGCCGCAGTCCGATCATGGCCAACCTGATGGACCCCGACCTGGACGAGTTGGTGGAGGCCCTCCAGCCGGCGGAGCCCCTGGTGCAGGGTGTGATGCGTGAGTACATGGTCGTGCTGCTGGAGCGCGAGCGCGAGGCCGGGCGACTCCGCGAAGGCGTCTCGGTGGCCGACGGTGCGGACTACCTGACCCGGATGATCCTCTCGGTCATGGGCAGCCCGGCCGGCGTCGACATGGCCGATGAGGCCCAGGCCCGCGCCGTCGTGCGCCGGGAGTTCCTCGCCGGGATCGTGGACCTCGACTGACGCCCCGTGACCCATGTCACCGGCCCAAAGGGCCCGATGGTGTAGCGATGAGACAACTCAGGTCTTATTGTACCAACCGATGACAGACATCGTCGGGGGTGCAGACGTCGAAGGCGCCGTTTACGGCGCAGCCGAAGGTGCTGTGCGCGCCCACGCCCCCGAGCAGTTGGCCGCTTCGGCCGAGATGGGTTTCGCACCCGGATCGTCGGGATCGAAGATTCTCGATGCCGTCGTTGCCTGCGCGGCACGCTGGGGCATCGAGAAGACCACGGTCGACGATGTGGCCCGGGAGGCCGGCGTTTCCAGGGCCACGGTCTACCGGCTCTTCCCGGGCGGCAAGCCCTCGATGGTCGAGATGGCCACCAACCGCGAGGCAGTTGTGCTGCTCGGTGAGGCAATGGAGCGGATCTCGGCCGGCGACACGCTCGAGGACGCCGTGGTGGAGATGATCCGTGGCGGCTACGAGGTCCTCAGCTCGCAGGCGGTGCTCACCTACATGCGCACCAATGAGCCCACGAAGCTGCGCACGTTCTTCTCCTTTGAGCGCATGGACGCCCTTTTGCGCATCGCAGGCGAGGTCGTTTCGCCAAGCCTCGAGGAGTTCCTCGACCCCGACCAGGCCCGCACCGTCGTGGTGTGGGTGACACGACTGGTCGTTTCCCACTTCGTCAATCCTGACCGGGTGGTGGACCTGCTCGAGCCGGCCACGGCCCGACACATGGCCACCACGTTCATCCTGCCGGGGATCGCACTGTCGTCGCCGGCCACTGAAATCGATCCACACCAACCTGAACCAACCCCAGGAGCACTCACATGAGCACCAATGAGGAGATGATCGGCCGAGCCGACGTCGACGACCTCGAGGCCATCCTCGCGGTAAGCAACAGCGACCGCGACGCGACGGTCAGCCACGTGGAGCAGAACTGCGACGTGGTATTCACCTGGGACTACGACAAGGGCTCCAAGCCCAGCCTCGAGAAGCTCTACGAGAAGGCCAAGGTCTCGATGTGGAACGGCGAGACCGACCTGCCATGGGACACCGAGGTGGACCAGGAGAAGGTCGTCATCATGAACGCCGAGCAGAACAACGCCAGCGGCTTCGGGCTCGTCGACTTCGATCCGACCGGCACACCCTTTGAGAAGTGGACCGAAAAGGAGTGGATGAAGCTCGGGATCGAGAGCCAGAACTGGACGCTCAGCCAGTTCATGCACGGCGAGCAGGGAGCGCTCGTGTGCACGGCCAAGGTCGTCGAGACCGTGCCGTGGATCGATGCCAAGTACTACGCCTCCACACAGGTGATGGACGAGGCCCGCCACGTCGAGGTGTTCGCCAAGTACCTCGACGACAAGCTCTCGGGCTACTACCCGGTGAACGCACACCTGAAGATGCTCCTCGACGACATCGTGAAGGACTCCCGCTGGGACATGACCTACCTGGGCATGCAGATCATGGTGGAAGGTCTGGCCCTGGCGGCCTTCGGGTTCATGCACCAGATGACAACCGAGCCGCTGCTCAAGAAGCTGCTGCGCTATGTGATGAGCGATGAGGCCCGCCACGTCGCATTCGGTGTGCTCTCCCTGCAGGACTACTACGCAGAGCTCTCCGACAAGGAGATCTTCGAACGCCAGCAGTTCGCGTTCGAGGCAGGGGTGCGCATGCGTGACCGATTCCTGCAGCAGGAGGTCTGGGAGCGCATGGGTGTGCCGGTCAAGGAGGCCATCGAACTGGTCATGCGCACGCCGACGCGCGAGATGTTCCAGATGATGCTGTTCTCCAAGATCGTGCCCAACTGCAAGAAGTTGGGCCTGCTCGACCGCAACGATGCCTGGCTGCGCCGTCGCTACGAGGAGATCGGCGTGATCCAGTTCGAGGACTGGGTCGACACCGGCGACGACTACGAGAACTTCGCCATCGGCGAGGAACTGGCCGATCCGGCGGGCCAGCCCGCCTGACCCCATTGCACCCCTGTAGTGAGCCGCCGGCTTCGGGGCCGGCGGCTCCGCGCCGCAGGACTGCCCGCGGGCGCATACGTACAATGGTGCTGTGAGTGAGTTGAGTGAGTCCGCTGTGCTGCACACGCTGCGGCTCAAGGGCGTTTGCTCGGTCACCTCGGTCGCGGAGCGCACCGGAGTTGGTGTGGATGCACTCGAGTCGACCCTCGGCCGCTACCGCGAGTCCGGGCTCGTGACTTTGCACCGGGGCGACCTGGCCGGTTGGGCGCTGACCGCCGCGGGCAGGGCCCGCAATGAAGAGCTGTTGACCAGGGAGATCGACTCACACGGCGTACGAAGCGCTGTCGAGTTGGCCTACCGGTCATTCCTGGAGCTCAACCAACCGGTGTTGGCGGTGTGCACCGACTGGCAGGTGGTGCTCGGAAGTGAGCCCCTGGTGCTCAACGACCACACCGACGAGGCCTATGACGCGTCCGTGCTCCAACGCCTCGATTCGCTGCACGCCGCGGCGCTGCGGATGCTGGCGGACCTGCAGCAGGCAGTTGGCCGATTCGCCGATTATGACGAACGCCTCGGCAATGCACTGGCACGTTCGCGCTCCGGTGAGGTGGACTGGGTGACCAGGCCGGTGATCGATTCGTACCACACTGTCTGGTTCGAGCTTCATGAGGACATGCTGGCCACGCTCGGCCTGCGAAGGTCCGACGAACGTCGCCGGACTGCCGGCGCCACAGAACGCACACCACAAGGGGAACTTCGATGACAGCACGTTTCGGAAGGGTGATCACCGCGATGGTGACGCCTTTCGACGAACACGGTGAGCTAGACCTCGATGCCGCCGTGGAGCTCGCTCAGTTCCTCGTGGAAACCGGCAGCGACGGACTCGTTCTCTCCGGCACCACCGGCGAGAGCCCGGCACTGACCCCGTCGGAGGCGAGCGCGCTGTTCCGGCGTGTGCGCGAGGCGGTCTCGGTGCCGATCCTCGCCGGCGCCGGCTCCAACTCGACTCACGAGGCGCTGGAGTTGACACGCCAGGCCGCAGACACCGGTGTCGATGGGATCCTGTCGGTCACGCCGTACTACAACCGACCGTCGCAGGCCGGGCTGATCGAGCACTTCACGACGATCGCACAGTCAACCGAGCTGCCGGTCGTGTTGTACGACATCCCCGTGCGGACCGGCCGCAAGATCGAAACGGAGACACTGCTGCACCTCGCCCGCGGTGTGGACAACATCGTTGCCGTGAAGGACGCTGCGGGTGACCCTGCGCAGAGCGCGGCGCTGCTGGCGGAGGTGCCCGAGGGTTTCGAGCTCTACAGCGGCGACGATTCGATGACGCTGCCGTTGCTTTCGGTCGGTGCCGTGGGCGTGATCTCGGTGGCGTCGCACTGGGCGGCGAATCGGTTCGGCGAGATGATCGACGCCTTCGTGAAGGGCGACGTGGACACGGCGCGGCGGGTCAATGCCTCACTCATCGAGTCATGTCGTTTCGAGAGCATGCCCGATGCGCCCAACCCGATTCCGACCAAGGCGATGCTGCGGGTGCTGGGACTGCGGGTCGGCCATTGCCGCTCACCGATGGGCGGTGAGCCCGACGGACTGGAGGACCGGGCGCGCGCAGTGCTCGAGGGCCTCGGCTGATGGCGGCTGCAAAGAAGAAGTCCACGAAGAAGAAGTCCCAGTCGAACCAGGCGAAGCAGGGCCAGAAAGGTCAGGCTGCCAAGAACCAGGGCCACAAGAAGTCGCGCAATCGATCCGGCCAGAAGCCGGAGAAGCAGTCAGGGCAGAAGGGCCGTCAGAAGTCGACCCAGAAGTCCGGCGGCAGGTCATCTGGTGGTCGCGGCAGCGGCTCCTCCGCGGTGTCGGTCACATTTCTCGGTGGTCTCGGCGAGATCGGGCGCAACTGCGCGGCGATCGAACAGGACAACCAGATCCTGTTGATCGACTGCGGGCTGATGTTCCCCGACAACGACATGCTGGGCATCGACCTCGTGCTGCCGGACTTCTCCTGGCTCATCGAGCGAGCCGACGACATCGTGGGCCTCGTCGCCACCCACGGCCACGAGGACCACGTCGGTGCGCTTTCGTACCTTCTGAGGGAGGCTTCGTTCCCGCTGTACGGAACCGGGCTCACGCTCGGACTGGCCCGGGGCCGCATCGAGGAAGCGGGCCTGGTCAACCGCACCGAATTCAACGTGGTTGCGGATGGCGACCGCGTGAAGGTCGGGCCGTTCGACCTCGAGTTCCTGCCGGTCACCCACTCGGTGCCCGAGGGCGTGGCGACCGTCATTCGAACCGCCCAGGGCGTGGTCATGCACAGCGGTGACCTGAAGATCGACCTGACGCCGGTCGACGGCAGGCTGACCGACCTGACCCGCATGGGTTCGATCGCCCACGAAGAGGGCATCCGCCTCCTGCTGGCGGACTCGACCAACGCGGAAGAGCGTGGCCACTCGCGTTCGGAGTCGTCGATCGGCACCGTGCTCTATGACCTGATGCACGAGCACGAAGGGCGTCGGGTGATCACGGCGTGCTTCGCGAGCCACATCCACCGGGTGCAGCAGATCGCGGACGCCGCGATCAGCTTCGGGCGCAAGGTGGCGCCCCTCGGCCGCTCGATGGTCCGCAACATCTCGATGGCCCGTGAGATGGGGTTGCTCAGCATTCCCGACGCGTCGATCATCGACATCGAAGACGTCGATGACTATGAGCCCAGCGAAGTCTGTGTGATCTGCACCGGCTCCCAGGGCGAGCCGATGTCTGCGCTGACCCGCCTGTCGCAGTCCGAGAACCGGTTCCTGAAGCTCACCCCGCGTGACACGATCATTCTCAGCTCGCATCCGATTCCCGGCAACGAGCACGACGTGAGCCGCGTGATCGGGAACCTCATCCGCCAGGGGGCCGAGGTGGTGCACTCCGGGTTGCACGACGTGCACGCAACGGGCCACGCGAAGTCAGAGGAGCTGAAGCTCCTGCAGTCGGTGCTGCAACCCGAGTGGTTCGTCCCCGTGCACGGCGAGTACCGCCACATGGTGGCCCACGCGAACCTCGCGGTGGCCATGGGCCGCCCACGCGAGCAGGTACTGGTGGCCGAGGACGGCGACCGGCTCGTGCTGGATTCCGACGGCCTGCGCTTCGACGGTCGGGTGCCCTCCGAGTACGTCTACGTTCATGGCACGGTGGGCGACATCGGCCACCGGGTGCTGGCCGACCGCAGGATCCTCGCCGATGAGGGCGTGGTCACCGTGATCGTCGTGGTCAACCGCAAGGCTGGACGCATCATGGCCGGACCCGAAGTGGCCACCCGTGGCTGGGTGGTCGTGGATGACTCCGCCGACATGCTTGCCGAGCTGTCCGAGACGGTTCACGATGCCGTCTCCAACGCACTCGATGATGGCGCTGAGACCCAGAAACTCGAAAAGGCCGTGCGCCGTGCGGCGGGCAGCTTCGTCTCGAAGCGCACCCGGCGTCGGCCGATGATCGTGCCGGTGGTTCTCGAGGCCTGAGTTGCCCGTCCACGCGCTGCGGGCGCGTGGATTGCAGCGGATCCGGCGCCATGCTGGGACGATGAAATTCTTCGAGGACTTCGGCATGGACTTCTCCGTGCGGTGCCTGCTCTCGGGTGTGCGCGACGGCACCGCGGAGGTGGGCGAGGTGTTGGTGACTGTCGAACGGATCACCGACGGCGACCCCGACAGCTGGCTGGAGGAGTTCTGTGGCCTGGGTCGGCGGCTCCTCGCCGAGTCCGACGTGGCCTCGGGTCAGGGTCGGCGGAGAACTGGCTGGGGCCTCGCCCTGCGGGCGGCCAACTACCTGTTCGGCGGCGCATGGTGGGCACCGGTGACACACCGCTCTGGCGAGGTCCTGGCACTCTGGGAACAGCACCGGACGGCGTGGGACAAAGCCGTGGCGCTCTGGCCGACGCCGTCGGCCGCGGTGACCATCCCGACTCCCGCGGGCGGCCTCCCCGGGTATCGGTTCTCGCTTCCGGCGAGTCAGCAACCCAGGGGAGTGGTACTGATGGTCCAGGGCCTCGACACCCCGTTGTCCGACGCCTGCATGACGGGCCTGTCCGAAGGCCTTCGCCGCGGCTGGGAGGTCGTGCTGGTGGAAGGGCCGGGCCAGGGGGCGGCCCTGTTGCGCAACGGCCTCAGTCTGGCCGACGACTGGACCGGAGTGGTCGGCGCGGCCGCCGGGTGGGCGCGTGACGCCGCCGGCGGGGACGCCACGCCCCTCGTGGCGATGGGGGTCAACCACGGTTCGTGGTTCGTCCTCGACGCTCTGGCAGACGGGTCCCTCGACGCCGGCGCCGTGGTGCTGGACCCGGGCGTCGTGGAGCTGCGAACCGATTCGGGTGTGGCGGTCGATGACCCGATTGCGAGCGCGAAGCTCCTGATGGCGACGGGCGCCGACGACCTTCAGGGCGCGCTCGCGGTCATGGACCGCTACAGGATGGGCCCCGAAGCCCTGGGTTCGGTCGCTACGCCGGCCTTCGTGGCCGAGGCCCAGTCGGCGCAGTCCTTCGTCGGCCAGGGAGACGTTGTAGCTGCCGGGCTCGCCGGTACCGTGCATGTGGAGTCGTTCATCGACGCGGCAGGTGCGGGCCTGGACTGTGAGATCGGGGCACCCCAGGTACGCAACGCCGCCGTCTATGACTGGCTCGACTCGTTCGGCACCAAAGGAAGTGACTGATGGCAGCGATCGGATGGTTCAGGGCCCTTGTGGTCGACTGCGACGACCCGGAGAAGACCGGCATGTTCTGGAAGGAGCTGCTGGGGGTGGAGGTGGCGGAGCGCCAGGAGGGCTGGCTCCAGCTGACTCCGGACCCCGGCGGTGTATACCTGGCGTTCCAGCCCTGGGGTGCCAGCCAGGCTCCTGAGGAAGCCGGCCCGGACCGCCTGAGCTGGGTGCGCCCCGACATCGAGGTGGACGACGTCGAGGCGGCGGCTGAGGCGATCGTGCAGCTGGGCGGCCAACGCCGCCGGACGGTGCACGAGCCCGACGGCGACACACACCTGGTGATGGCGGACCCCGAAGGCAACGAGTTCTGCATCCTGCCCCCGCTGCCCCCCGAGCTGGCGCGGCCCCGGTGGGGCGACGGGGGCAAGTGAGGTGACTGCAACCACGGACACAGCCGGTCAGCCCGAGGATGGCGGCGGGTCGGGCCCGGAACTGGGGGCCGCCCTCGAGTTCACCGGCATGCCGGACGCGGAGGCGTCCACGGAGGTCCTCCGCGGCTTGCGTGGTGCGCTCGATGTTGACGGTGAAGGCCTGAGTGAGGTGCAGGTCGCGGTGGTTGATGCGCTGGCGTCGAGGTTCGTGGGCCAGGGTCTGCCGTCGTTGGCCGATGTCGAGCCGATCGGTCCTTCCGAGCTGCTCCAGGCGCTCGAGAGTCCGGATGAGCGTGCGCTCGTGGCGCACCTGTGTGTGTTGCTCGAGCTGCTGGATGACCCCGTGCGCCCGGAGGTGGAGCAACACGTCGAGCAGTACCTCGGCGCGATGCACGTCTCGGTGCCGGAGGTCAACATCGCCCGCGACACTGCGCGTGACCACCTGGTGCGGCTTCACGCGGACCTGATGCGCAACTCCTGGTACACGGAGCAGACCCTGCTCGGGGCGGCCACCGGGAAGCTGTGGGAGTACGCCCGTTCGAAGCTCGCCTACTACGGGGTGGTCGGCGACAAGACCGTGGCCAGGCGTTGGGAGGCGTTGCGCGACTGCGAGCCCGGAAGTTGGGGTCGTGCCGTGGCCGACTTCTACGAGGTGCACAACTTCCCGTTCCCGGGCGAGCACCACGGCATCTATGAGATAGGTGCGCTCCACGACTGGGTACACGTGCTGACCGACTACAGCACTGACCCCGAGGGCGAGATCGATGTGTTCGCGTTCATTGCCGGCACGATGAGCGACCCGCGGGGGTTCGTGCAGTTCATCTTCACGCTGGCTCTGTTCCAGAACGCGAGCGTGGACACCGTCGGCGGCTTGCCGGTGCAGATCGCGCGCGGCGACACGCTGTCCGAACCCGGTTCTCCCGAACGCCTCGCTGATGCCTTGTGGCGGGCCTCGAAGTGCACTGCCGACCCAATGGGAGGCGTGGATCAGTTCCAGCTCAAGGACAAGTCGCTGGAAGGGCTGCGCGAGCGTTGGAGCGTGCTGCCCAAGTCGGTCGAGTCAGCGGGCGCGCATGAGGTCGTGGTGCCCGGCGAGGGCTACGGGAGCTGATGCACGGCCTGGCGCTGGTGCGCCAAGGCGAAACAGGTCACAACCCTGCCATGCGCTCGGCCAGTTCGGGGTAGACCTGGTCGGCGATGCCCACGGCCACCGCCAGTGAGCCGGTCTCGTTGACGATGGCCACGAACACGTCTCCGGTGTCGGTGTTGTAGGCGGCCATTGACTCCCAGCCGATGATCTGGCCGGTGTGTCCGATCCATCCGTCGCCCCAGACCTCGATTCCGAGGCCGTAGTCGGTGCCCTCGGGCAGTGACTTGGTGTCGCTGATCCGCTTGTCGCCCGTGTCCTTGCTGAGCAGCGAAGTGCCGAGGCCGCCACCGGCCCACTGGCCGAGGTCCTCGATGTTGGCGTACATCGCGCCGCCGGCGCCGCCCCACGAGGGCGACCAGTCAGTGACGTCGGTGCCGGCCGCGACAGTTGCTCCGGCGGCTGCCAGCTCCTCGACGCCGGGTTCGGTGACGTAGCCGTTGGAGTAGGGGTCGGGCAGCTCGGCGTCGTCAGGCTGTGGGAGGGCCGTTCGGGTGAGGCCGGCGTTGTCGGCAAGTGAGGTGATGATCGAGCCGATGTCCCCGCCGCCCTGCACCAGGCCTTGCAGCATCTCGCCGAGGATGAGGTAGTTGGTGGTGGAGTAGCCGGCGGTGCCCGGAGCCGAGAGGTCACCGCGCGAGAGCACCTGGTCGATGATCTCGTCCGCTGTCCACACCTTGGTGGGGTCTGCGACCACCTGGGGCAGGAACCAGTCGCTGTTCGCGTAGTCGGGGATGCCGGAGGTCATGCCCACGAGTTGCTCGACGGTGACGGATGCCACGTCGGGGTACTTCTTGGCCAGGTCGGGCAGCAGATCCTCGACGGTGTCGTCGAAGGACGCCCATCCCTCACTCACCTGTTGGAGCATTGCCGTCGCCGTGAAGGTCTTCGTCACCGATCCGATGCGTCCGCTCTGGTCGGACTTCGCCTCCGCTCCGTCGATGACTGCGTTGCCGTAGGCCCCGATGTGCTTGCCCGTGTCGGCATCCCAGATCCCCACCCATGCGCCGGGGGTGGCGCCGCCGGACTGGGCGAGCACCTGCTGGGCGCCCTCATCGATTCTCTGGGCATCCTCGGGTGACATCTCGTCGGTGTTGGGTGCCGGGCCGCTCCACAGGGCGCCCTCGTCGCCGGGCGCGGAGGTGGAGGTGCCATCGCCTGCGGCAGGATCGCCGTCGTTGGAGCACGAAGCAGCTACGAGGCTGACGGACGCGGCGAGCGCGGTGATGCAGAGCAAGGCACGGTTGCGTGACCTCGTGGGGGTTTTCATGCACTCAAGCTACCGACGAACCCACCAAATCCCGCCCCGGTGGGCGGTGCCGCGATCGTGTCACAGCGGATGGTTACCGTGGTACCCAGTGGCGACGTCCCAGTCATCCCGAAAGAAGAAGGCACCCGCTCGTGGCAAGGGCTCGGCGGGCGGCTCCGGGCGCGCCCGCAAGCCCGCCTCGAAGGGCTCGACCCGATCCAAGGGCTCAGGTTCCGGGGGTGGCGGTCCCTTCTCCGGCGACTCGCCGCTGAGGTTGCTGTTCGACGGTCGCGGCCACGACGTGTGGGGCCTGGTGCTCATTGCGCTGGGTGCGATCTCGGCACTCGGGATCTGGTTCTCGTCCGGAGCGGTCGTGGGCCGCCTGGCCGACACCGCAGCAGGATCCCTGGTCGGCCTGGCGAGGGTGCTCGTACCGATCGGGCTGGTCGTTGGTGGCGCCCTGCTGATCCGCGGGCCCCGCCAGCCCCCCCAAGGCCAGGACGAAGACCCCGAAGGGGCGGCCGCGGGCGATCCCACCCTCGAGATGGGCCCCGGCCCGGCACGGATGGCCGCGGTGGTTGCGGGCTCGCTGCTCGCTGCGGTCGTGGTGATGGGCTTCGCCCACCTGTTCGCAGCCAACGGTGCGACCATCGATGCCGACGGCGTCGACGCCTACCGTGATGCCGGTGGCCTCGCAGGTGCCGGCCTGGCTGCCTCCCTCGAAGGGGTGATCGGTGCGTGGGGAACCGGCGTGGTGTTGTTTGCGCTCGCTGTTCTGGCGCTGAGCCTCATCTCGGGTTGGTCGCTGGCGCAGATGGCCCGATGGATCGGCACCCACACCGGCCCCGGGCTCAAGCGCGCAGGCAGGTGGCTGGGCGGCCTCTTCCAACTCGATCCGGGCGACCGGCAGCCGGGCGATGAAGACCTGGGCGACCGGCCGAGCCTCTATGACCAGGACGCCGACATGGCCGCGGTGGCTGACGAGGCGGCCGGGCCCCCCAAGGAGTCACGGAAGCGCTCCCGTAAGCGAAAGGCGAAGCCCACGGAGGCCGAAGAGGTCGGCGAGGCCACCCAGCTCGACCTCGACCTTGCCGCAGGCAACTCTCCCTGGCGCCTGCCATCGGGCGACCTGTTGGGGTTGAGCGGCAAGACGAAGATCGACGAGAAGGCGATCGAGAAACGCGGTCGCGTGCTCGAGTCGGCGCTGGCGGACCATGGCGTCGAGACGCGCCTCATCGGGCAGACCGCCGGACCAACCGTTACCCGCTACGAACTCGAACTCGGCACCGGTGTGAAGGTGTCCAAGGTGACGTCGCTCCACAAGGACATCGCCTACGCGATGGCATCTCCCGACGTGAGGATCCTCGCTCCGATCCCGGGCCGGCAGGCGATCGGCGTGGAGGTGCCGAACTCCGACCGCCAGATCGTGGCCGTGGGCGACATCCTCGCCTCACCCGAGGCAAAGCGTGCCAGCCACCCCTTGGAAGTGGCAGTGGGGCGGGACATCAACGGCAGGGCCGTGATGATGAACCTCGCCACCATGCCGCACCTGCTGATCGCAGGTCAGACCGGCGCGGGCAAGTCGAGCTGCATCAACTCGATCATCACGTCGGTGATGATGAGGTCCACCCCCGAACAGGTCCGCATGATCCTCGTCGATCCGAAGCGGGTGGAGCTCACGCAGTACGACCGGATTCCGCACCTGCTCACCCAGGTCGTGGCCAACCCGAAGAAGGCCGCGAACGCGCTGGCATGGGCGGTGAAGGAGATGGAGCGCCGCTACGACCTGCTCTCCGAGGCCGGCGTCCGAGACATCACGGGCTACAACGGGGCGGTGGACCGAGGCGACCTTAGCCAGGCGCTCGGCGAAGAACGGGAGTTCTCGCGGTTGCCCTTCATCCTGGTGGTGGTCGACGAGTTGTCGGACCTGATGATGGTGGCTCCACGCGACGTCGAGGACGCCATCTGCCGCATCGCGCAGATGGCACGTGCAGTCGGTATCCACCTCGTCATCGCCACCCAGCGGCCGTCGGTGAATGTGATCACCGGTGTCATCAAGGCCAACATCCCGGCCCGCCTCGCGTTCGCTGTGTCGTCCTCGACCGATTCCAAGGTGATCCTCGACCAGCCCGGTGCGGAGCGATTGGTCGGCCAGGGCGACATGCTGCTGCTCGGCCCCGCCTCGTCCGCGCCCCAGCGCATCCAGGGAGCCTGGGTCGAAGAGGCCGAGGTGCGTGATGTGGTGTCGCACTGGCGTGAGCTCGCGCCCGAGGTCGAGGAGCACTACGTCGAGGGCGTCGCCACCGAGTCGGATGCCGGCGGTGGGGGAGCCAACGGCTCAGCCGCGGGTTCCGGCGAGGACGACGAGCTGCTCAGTCAGGCGATGGAGCTCGTGGTGCGCAGTTCGCTCGGGTCCACATCGATGCTCCAGCGCAAGCTCAAGGTCGGCTTCGCCCGGGCGGGCAGATTGATGGACCTGCTCGAACAGAGAGGCGTTGTCGGGCCGTCGGAGGGATCGAAGGCGCGCGAGGTAATGATGACCGTCGAGGAGTTCGAGAACCTCGTGGAGTCCGGGGAGTTGTGAGCGACGCCCGATGAGGACGACGGTGCCTCATCGCGGTCCTCGCGGCGCTCCGGTGGCGGGCGTGACTACCGAGGTCCCGGCATACAGGTTCACTGGGACCCCGGGTTGTGTATTCACTCGGCCAACTGCGTGCGGGAGGCGCCCGGCGTGTTCGACACCGAGGCTCGCCCGTGGGTCGACCCATCGGGCGCGACCGCGGATGAGGTCGCGTCGGCGATCGACGAATGCCCATCGCGTGCGCTCACCTACACCCGCATCGATGGCGGAGCCGAGGGGCCCGGGGCGGCCGGCAATGCGGACGCGGTGAACGGCGCCCCGGTGACGATCACGGCGCGTTCCAATGGGCCGCTGGTGGTCATGGGCCCGCTGGAAGTTCTCGACGATTCCGGAGTGGTGTTGTCGAGCGGTGAGCGGCACTTCCTGTGCCGATGCGGCGAGTCGGCCGCCAAACCCATGTGCGACGGCTCCCACAAGCGCACGGATTTCACGAGCTGAGTCCAGGCCTTCGGGGCCAGCGTGCGCTCAGCTCCCGAGTTGGCCAACCGCGTAGGCCTGTTCTGCGTACTGCACGCTGTGCTGGTCCACCACTGTCTTGCCGAAGGGGAACAGCGCCAGAGGCATGAACTTGAAGTTCTGGATTCCGAAGGGGATCCCGATGATCGTGATGCAGAGGGCCACGCCCGAGATGAAGTGGCTGATGGCCAGGATCAGCCCGGGTATGAACCACAAGATGTTGCCGAGGATGCCGAGGCTCGACGCATTGGGATCCTTGACCACGGTCCGGCCGAACGGCCAGAGCATGAATCCGGCCAGCTTGAAGCACTGGATGCCGAACGGGATCCCGATGATCGTGATGCAGCACAACAGACCCCAGAAGGCCCACGCGATGGCCATCCAGAGACCGCTGAGCAGGAACCAGATGATGTTGCCGATCGTGCGCACCGGGGACTCCTGTCGGTTGGGCAATCGTGACGTCCGCACGCGACGGTATCGCCGGGCTGGTAGGAAGTCGGCCATGGCAGTCGAGACTCCGCTCAAGGTGCGCATCGGGTTCGGACTCGGAACACGCAGCCGGGCAGCGGACGACGGTGCACTCGGCGAGTTGGTCGATGCGCTCGAAGATGGCGGCTGGGACTCGTTGTGGTTCTCCGAGCAGCTCGGTGGACCTGCTCCCGACCCGCTCGTCGCGATGGCCTGGCTGGCCGGCAGGACGCGGCGGCTGAAGTTCGGCACCGCCGTCGGAGTGGTACCGGGCCGCAATCCGGTTGTGCTTGCCAAGCAGATGGCGACCCTCGACCGGTTGTCCGATGGACGCTTCCTGCCGGCGCTGGGGCTCGGCGCGGTGCGACCGATAGAGCAGGCGGCCTTCGGAGTGCAACGCGCGGAGCGCGCCCCGTGGTTCGACGAGGCGCTCGGTCTGATGCGGCGGCTGTGGACCGAGGACGACGTGACCCATGACGGCGAGAGATTCTCGGTCAGCGCCCTGACGGTCGGGCCCAAGCCCGTTCAGGAGCCCCTCGAGGTCTGGCTGGGCGGACGTGCGCCGTCAGAGTTGCGCCGGGTCGGCCGCCTGGGCGACGGCTGGTTGCCGTCGTTCTGCACGCCGAGCGATGTGGCCCGTGGCTGGGAGCTGGTGACCCAGACCGCTGCAGAGCACGAACGCAGGATCGACCCCCAACACCTCGGCGCCCTCGTGCCCTACTCCCATGGTCCTCTCGACGACGCCTACCGCGCCGCCATCGAGAAATTCCGACCCGATGTTGATGTCGATGAAGTGATCCCCGCAGGCGCCGGCGCCCTGCGTGACCTGTTGCAGTCGTTCATTGCTGTGGGGGCCTCGAAGTTCGTGTTGGTGCCCGTTGCGGAGCCGACGGTCGGAGCGTGGTCCGACGAGATCGCGGCGCTCTCGGGAGCTGTCATGGACCTCCAGACCTGAGATCGCCGACCAGCTTGGCCATGTCGGTGAGGCCGATCGACGATTTCGTCTGTCCAGTGGTGATAGAACCCCCGAGATGGACTTCTCCTCAGTCGAGTTCAGTGATGTTGCCGACGGGCTGCGGTTCCCCGAGGGTCCGGTGGCGATGCAGGACGGCTCCGTGCTGGTGGTCGAGATTGACCGGGGCACCCTGTCGCGCGTGCAGCCTGACGGCACCGTCGAGGTGGTTGCCGACTGCGGCGGTGGGCCCAACGCAGCGGCCGTGGGTCCCGACGGTGATGTGTGGATCACCAACAACGGTGGTTGCTTCGAGTTCCACGACCTGGGCGGGATCATCGTGCCCGGCGAGGTGCCCGACAGCTACGAGGGCGGTTCCATCCAGCGCGTGGACCTGTCGAGCGGTGAGGTGAGCACCATCTACACCGAGTGCGACGGCCGTCCGCTGCGCGCCCCCAATGACCTCGTGATGGATGGCCACGGCGGGTTCTGGTTCACCGACCACGGGCTACGCCTCGAGCGCACCACCGACCGCACCGCGGTCTACTACGCCCTGTGTGACGGGTCGGCGATCACCGAGGTCATCTTTCCGTTGGCCTCGCCCAACGGCATCGGCCTGAGCCCGGCCGGCGACCGGGTGTACGTCGCGGAGACCCACACCGGGCGACTGTTTGCATGGGACGTGCCCGAGCCCGGCGTGGCCGTGGGGTCCGGGTTGATGCCGCCCAATGGCGAACTCGTCTACGCCGCACCCGACGAGGACCTGTTCGACAGCCTGGCGGTCGACGGTGATGGCAATGTGTGCGTCGCCACGCTGGGCAACGGTGGCATCTCCGTCGCTGCTGCCGACCACAGCTTCGCCGTGCACATCCCCACTGGTGACCCGGTGACCACCAACATCTGTTTCGGTGGCGACGACCTGCGCGCGGCATTTGTCACGGCATCGGCCACGGGCCGCCTCCTGAAGGCGGTGTGGCCCGTGGCAGGGCTGAGGCTCGCTCACACCGCCTGAGCGGGGTGCCGGGTGTCAGTCGTTGGTCCAGGTGATGCCCATCGACGCCAGGGCGTCATCGATGCAGCCTGAGAACGGACCGTAGTTGGAGGGGTGGATGCCGTCGGTGGACGGACCCGCCACCTGACGGCAGTCGATGGACAGGGTCTTCGCATTGACCCAATCGGCGATGGGGTCCAGTGCTGCCGCGTAGGACCATCCGGGCTGTGCGATCCACACGGTGGCGATGCCCCTCGACGTCATCTCGTCCTCGAGTTCCTGCATACCCGTCGTCACATCGGCCGTGGTTATCCATGGCTTCAGGTCGTTGACGCCGCCGAGCACGAGCACATGGGTCGGGTCGTTGTGTCCTGCGAGCAGCGGGATCGCATGGTCGAGGATCTTCGAGGTGGCAGCAGAAGTGAAACCTGCCGCACCGACCGCGCCCACGGCTGGAAGTGGTTGCATGTGGGCCGCGGTTGCCCAGGCGAGGCTGTCGCCGAGCATCCAGACCGGAGTGTCGTCCAGTGGGGGTGGGGGTGCGGAAGTCCCGGGACTCAACGCGCACGCCGACGCGACGAGGACACATCCGGCCAACGTTGCGGTCAGTCTGCGAACGTGGCCTGCTGCACTGGTCAATTTGTCGCCCACTGGGTTCCCTCCATTGCCTACTGCAACGGTAGCTGACGGGCCGGTGGGAGATCCCACCTCGATGGGGCCCGTGTCGTCGCCAACGGCTTGCCGGCGTCCGAACAGGCGACCGCTACGCTGGATCGGTGCCGCGCACGTTCTGGCTCGAGACACTCGGGTGCCCGAAGAATCAGGTCGACTCCGACAAGATCCGCGCGCACATGGCCGCTGACGGCCTGTCGCCGGCGCAAGACCCTGCGGGCGCGGATGTGGTCGTGGTCAACACGTGCGCCTTCGTGGAAGAGGCCCGCGAGGAGTCGGTGGCGACGATCCTCGAACTGCACGAACAGCGCACCGACGACTCCCAGCTCGTGGTGACGGGTTGCATGGCCCAGCGGTACGGCGATGAGCTGGCCGAGGCGCTGCCGGAGGCCGATGCGGTCGTTGAGTTCGGCCAGCCAGTCTCCTTGCGTGCGTCGAGGGGAGGTCGCGAGCTCGACATCTCCCCGGCAGATGGGGTTCCTGGCTTTGACCTGCTCAACCTCCCCCGGCCGGCGGCGCAGCGGCCCTGGGCATACGTGAAGGCCGCCGAGGGCTGTGACAAGGCGTGCGGGCTCTGTGCGATCCCGAGCTTTCGGGGACCGCAGGTGAGCCGCGGCATCGACTCGATACTCGAGGAGGTGGAGCAGCTGCAGGTGCGCGAGGTGGTGCTGGTGGCACAGGACCTGGGCGCGTTCGGCCGCGACCAGAACACGGGGCAGCGCCGGATCGTCGAGTTGGTCAGCGAGGTGGCTGTCCGGGTCGACTGGGTACGCCTGTTGTACCTGTTCCCCTCGGAGCTCACAGACGAGTTGATCGAGGTGGTCGCCTCGTCGCCCGTGCCCTACTTCGACCTGTCCCTACAGCACGTTTCGGCCCCCCTGGTGAGGGCCATGCGGCGGCCGGGCAACGCCAGTTCGTACCTGGAGCGCATCGAGAGGATCCGCGAGCTCGCCCCCGACGCAGCGCTGCGCTCCAACTTCATCGTCGGCTACCCGGGTGAGACCGAGGCCGACCACGACGCACTGCTCGACTTCGTGCAGCGTGCGCGCCTCGACTGGTGCGGGTTCTTCTCCTACTCCGAGGAGGCCGGCACACACGCAGCCGGCCTGGAGCCGAAGGTCGACGGCGGTCTTGTGGCAGAGCGTCTCGCAGAGGTGCGTGAACTACAGGATCGAATCACCGCGGACGCCCGCGACGCGCTGGTGGGCACCGAGGTGACCGTGTTGGTCGATGAGGCCCGTCGTGCGCGTTCGCACCGCGAGGCCCCCGAGATCGACGGCATCATCTCCGTGCCCGAGTCGCTGGCGGTGGGGGAGTTCCACCGTGTCGTGGTGACTTCGGCTGCGGGTCCTGACCTCGTGGCGGACTCGGTGCAACAGGCTGGGGCGAAGGCGGCGCCATGACCCAGGCGGACTCCGACAAGACCTTCGGACCCTCGGCGGTGCTCACGCCCGCAAACGTGATCACCCTCGTGCGCCTGTTGCTGTCGCCGCTGGTGTTCTGGGCGATCATCGCCAAGGGATCAGGCTGGCTGCTGTTCGCGGGATGGGTCGCCATCACCGCCTCTGACAGCCTCGACGGCTGGCTGGCCCGCAAGCAGGGGACGACCCGTTCGGGCGCGTTCCTCGACCCATTGGCTGACAAGGTGCTGGCCCTCGGTGGCCTGTGGGCGGTGGTGATCGCGGAGTGGACCCAGAGCGGGGCCAACGCCCCGAAGGTGACCTACTGGTTCATTCCGGTGCTCCTGATCACGCTGCGCGAAGCGTTGATATCCGGCTTCCGGTCATTCTGGGCGCGGCGCGGTCTCGCCGTGCAGGCGTCCAACATCGCCAAGGCGAAGACCTTCTTGCAGTTCAGCTCGGTGTCGCTTGTGGTGTGGCCATGGACCAACCCCTATCCGTGGATGGCGACCGTGTGCCTGTGGCTCGCCGTGGCCGTGGCCTGGGTGAGCGCGGCGCAGTACATCCACGCCGGCTCGCGGGCGACGTCGATGGGTGAGGGTGCTCGCTGACGGGGTGCCGGTGAACACGGGGTGAACGGGCGACGAACTGTTCCGAAGGGCGGCCGGTGCGCCGCCGTGTCCCGTGTCCTGCCCAACTAGGTTCACGTATCGATGGCCATCGAACCAGTCCGCTCCCAATCCGACCGCCCAACCGTGCTCTTCCTGTGTGTGCACAACGCCGGTCGGTCCCAGATGGCTGCCGGGTTCACGATCGACATGGGTGCCGACTCGATTGACGTGCTGAGCGCCGGGTCCAACCCCGGAGAGGCCCTGAACCCGATGGCCGTCCAGGCGATGTCAGAGGTCGGAATCGACATCTCGGGGCGCGTACCGCAGCGCTGGACCTCGGACATGCTCCAGATGGTCGACGTGGTGGTGTCCATGGGGTGCGGCGACGACTGCCCGGTGGTGCCCGGCACACGGCGGGTTGACTGGGACCTGGCAGACCCGGCGGGCCAGCCGATCGAGGTGGTCCGCGAAGTGCGCGACGAGATCCGGGACCACGTGGCCGCGCTCCTGGGCGAACTCGGTGTCGAAGTCCCTGCCGGCCGACGATGACAGGCCCAACGCCCCTGCGGTCCCTGGGACGTCCGCTCCTGGCCGAGTTCGTCGGCACGGCGTCGTTGCTCATTGCAGTGGTCGGCTCGGGGATCATGGCCGGGCAGCTCTCCTCCGACGTGGGGTTGCAGCTGCTCGAGAACGCGATCGCGACCGGCGCGGCACTGGCTGCACTGATCCTTGCGTTTGGTTCCGTGTCGGGCGCCCACTTCAACCCGGTCGTGAGCATCGCCGACGCCTGGTTCGGCGGGATCACCCTGAAGGTTGCGGCCCTCTACATCGTGGTGCAGGTAGTCGGCGCCATCGCCGGCGTGGTCGTCGCGAACCTCATGTTCGAACTCGATGCGGTGTCGTGGTCGACGAATGACCGCATCGGCAGCGGAACCTTCCTCGCTGAAGTCGTGGCCACCGTGGGTCTGGTTGTCGTGATCTTCGGCACGGTCCGCTCGGGGCGGGTCGCACTGGTGCCCTTCGCCGTGGCCGCCTACATCACGGGCGCCTACTGGTTCACGGCCTCAACCAGCTTCGCCAACCCGGCGGTGACTCTGGGGCGCATGTTCTCCGACACGTTCGCCGGAATCGCTCCGGCGTCGGTTCCCGGTTTCCTAGTCGCCCAACTCGTTGGTCTGGGAATCGCAATCCTCTTCGTGGGCTATCTGTACCCGGATGCTGCGGATGTGGCCGCCGATGTCATCCAGCCCCACGACGAAGTGGCCTGAGCGCCTGGAGCGGCCGATAGACGCCCAGGTGGCCGTTCGATGGGCAAGACTCGCTGCGTGAACGAATCGGACCTGCCCCACGACGACTCGGAACCCGGACAGCCGGGGATACCGGTCGAGTGGGCTGTCGACACGGCGATAGGAGCCGTGTCGGCCGCAGGCCGCGCCGCCACCGCAGTCAGTCGCAGCGCACCCGGGCGCCTGTTCACCGCGGCGGCACGGCTTGTGTCGGCGCCGCTCACCCAGGAAGGCCAGGAGGTCCGCGAGAAGGCCGGCCCGGCGGCAACCGAGGTGCTGTCGACCGTCACGCCAGAAGTGGTGGGGGCGATCAACCTCGATGACGTGCTCGCCGCGATAGACATCAACGCGCTGCTCGCTGATGTGGACATAGCGGCGATCATCTCGAAGGTGGATGTCGACGAGTTGGTTTCCGGGGTCGACGTCCAGGGCATCGTGGATCGGGTCGACATCGACGGCATCGTGGATCGGGTCGACATCGACCGGATCGTCGCTCGCGTCGACCTGGACGCGCTGATGCAGCGCATCGACATAGATGCCCTGCTCGATCGCATCGACCTGAACGCGCTCGTCAGCCGGATCGACGTCGACAAGCTGATCCAGGAAACCGAGATCGGGTCGATCATCGCGGCGTCCACCACGGGCGTCGCTTCCGAGGCGCTCGACGCGGTGCGTCGCCAGGGAGTGAGCCTCGACAACGTGGTCGCCCGGGTGAGCGCGCGGATAGTTCGCAAGGATCCCGATGAACTGCCGGCGGGTCCACCCCTGCTGGTCGATGACCCGAAGGCGCTGCCGGTGGGTGCGGACCATGGAGGGGAGTCGTGAAACGAGCGGGGCACGGCCAGGCAATCAGCCAGCAGGGGCACTACGCCGGGGCCGTGTCGCGGCTGGCGGCGTTCGTGCTCGACCAGACCGTGGCCACTGCAGCCTTCTCGCTGGGCACAGCAGCGGTGGCCTGGAGCGTCAGCCTGGTGACCAACCACGAGTTCGATGTCGAGCTCACGGGGATCCTGTCGCTGATCGCGTACTCGATCTGGCTGTTCCTGTACTACTCATACCCATGGGCGATGAGTGGCAAGACCCTCGGCATGGCTGTGCTCGGAATCCGCGTGGTCACGGCCGAGGGTGCCTCGATCGGCGGGCGGACCGCTGCCACGCGCACGATCGCACTCCCGCTCACCTTCCTGACCCTCGGAATCGGATTCCTGCCGATCCTGTTCGGCCGCGATCGCCGTGCCATGCACGACCACATTGCGGGCACGGCAGTGGTGTACGCGTGGGACGCCCGGGCGGCGCGGTGGCGCTTCCTCGCCCAGCGCTCCTCGGAGGAGCCGGCCGACGACGCCGTCGCCACCCACTAGCTTCGGCCCATGCGCGTCGAAGTGGTGGCAATAGGCACCGAGTTGTTGCTGGGGCAGATTCAGGACACCAACTCGGCCTGGATCGGTGAGGAGTTGGCCCTCGTGGGTCTCGACTCTCACTTCCAGACCAAGGTCGGTGACAACCAGTACCGGATCGTCGAGGCCCTTACCCAGGCCCTCGATCGCAGCGACGCGGTCATCTGCTGTGGCGGACTCGGCCCCACACAGGACGACCTGACCCGCAGCGCCATTGCCGAGCTGATGGGCGTGGCCCTCGAGACCGACGAGGAGATGGAGGAGCGGATCATCTCCATGTTCATGGGTCGCACGCGGCGTATGCCCGACAACAACCTGCGACAGGCACAGCGGCCGGTCGGGGCCACGTTCATCGCGGAGCAGCCTGGAACGGCTCCCGGTCTCGTGTGTCCGCTCCAGTGGCCCCGCGACGGTGCCGACACCGTCGAGAAGGTCATCTACGCGGTGCCCGGGGTGCCCTGGGAAATGCAGGAGATGATGCTCGGCACCGTGTTGTCGGATCTGCAGCGCCGCGCAGGGATCGAAGCGGTCATCCGCTCCAGGACCCTGCGCACCTGGGGCGAGTCGGAATCCGGCCTCGCAGAGCTGTTGGCCGAGCGGATCTACGAACTCGACCGCGCAGGCAACCCCACGATCGCGTTCCTGGCCTCGGGAATGGAGGGGCTGAAGGTGCGCATCACCGCCAAGTGCGCCACCCAGGCCGAGGCCGATGAGATGCTCGCCGAGGAAGAGGAGCGGCTGCGTGCACTTCTCGGTCCACTTGTGTTCGGCGTTGACGACGACACGATGGAATCCGTCGTGCTCGACATGTTGCGCAGCCACGGGCTCACACTCGCGACGGCGGAGTCGGTCACCGGGGGCATGGTTGGATCGCGCATATGCGATGTGCCGGGTGCGAGCGATGTGTACCTGGGCGGCGTGGTCGCCTATGCGCCGGAGGTCAAGCAGCAGTCGCTCGGCGTGCCGGAGGGACCGGTCATCAGCGAGGATGCAGCGAAGGCCATGGCGCTCGGGGTGCGGGAGCGGCTGGGCGCGGATGTGGCGCTCGCGGCAACGGGCGTCGCCGGCCCCGACGAGTCCGAGGGCCAACCTCCCGGCACGGTGTGCCTGGCCGTCGTGATCGGCGATCCCGACGACAGGGGAGTGGTGGAGACCATGGAGGTGCGCCTGCCGGGCCGCCGCAAGCAGGTGCGGGAGTTCACGGTCATCACCCTGCTGGGTCTGTTGCGGCGAAGGCTCGTGGACTGGGCCGGATGATGCGCCAGTCGTGGGAACGCCGATGAACCACGGAGTGTTCATCCCGCCGTTCGATGAGTTGGCTGACCCGGAGGCCGTGCTGGAAGTTGCTCGTGCCACCGAAGATGCCGGATGGGACGGCCTGTTCCTGTGGGACCACGTGCAGCGCGAGGAGGTGCGCCCGGTAGCCGACCCCTGGATCCTGATGGCCGCGGCGGCTGTGGTGACCGAGCAGATCCGCATCGGACCGATGGTCACCCCGCTCGTGCGCCGCCGACCCCACAAGCTCGCCCGCGAGGTCGCCACCCTCGATCACCTCAGCGGCGGGCGGCTCATCCTGGGCATGGGACTCGGCGTCGACTCGGCCCGGGAGCTGTCGGCCTACGGCGAGGTGGTCGACGCCCGCGAGCGGGGCGACATGCTCGATGAGGGCCTGGCGCTGTTGCGCGGGCTGCTGTCGGGGAAGCCCGTTGATCACGACGGCGAGCACTACAAGGCCGAGCGTGTGCAGCTCCTGCCCACACCACTGCAGGAGCGCGTGCCCATCTGGATGGCTGCGCGGACCACCGCAGCGCGGCCGCTGCGCCGCGCTGCCGGCGAGGACGGTCTGTTCATAATCGAGCAGGGCCCACCCGAGATCGCCTCGATGCTCGAGGTGGTCGCCGCCGAGCGCGGCCACCTTGAGGGTTTCGATGTGGCCGCGGTGGCCGACCCGACGGCCGACGCACTCGACTATGCCCGTGCCGGTGTGACCTGGTGGATGGAGTCGTTCTGGCCCGGTGAATCCCTGCTCGACGTGCTCGACGCAGTACGTGCCGGCCCACCCGAGTGAGCCGCCTGTTCCTCTGCGTGAGACCGTCGACCGAGGTGTTGGCTTCTCTGGCCGGGCGGCTCGAGCAGCTGCACGGTGGTGCCCCACCGCAGTTTCGCTGGTTGTCCGAACAGCAATGGCACGTGACGCTTCGCTTCTTCGGCCAAGCCGACGAGGCCGACGTCTCGGACGCCCTGGAAGGATTCGACCTGCCTGGATGCACCGCCAGGTTGCACCCGGTGCCGCGCGTGCTCGGCCGGGCGTTGGTGTGCGACGTCGACGGCTTGGACGAACTGGCTTCCGCGCTGTGCGAGCGCACGCACAGCGTCGGGGAACCGCCGGATCCCCGGGGGTTCCAGGGGCACCTCACAGTCGGTCGGCCACGTGGCAAGTCGAATCTGCGCTGGTTGCCCGACGTGTCGGGGACTCCAACAGCGGCGCTGGACTGGAATCCGGCGCGGGTTGACCTCGTCTCCTCGGTCACCGACCCCGGGGGAGCGATCCACGAAGTGGTCGCGCACTACCCGATTGGTTGATGGACCGTTCGATCCGTGTGGTGTTCGATCACCGAAATGCTTGAGTCGAACACCCGTTCGTAACTACAGTGCTGTCAACGGCGCAGGGCGCCGGATGCGTGTCACACCCCCTCCATAGGTTCTGGGTCACGCAATCGACCACCCCCACAGGGGGCCAGAGAAGGGATCTGCAGCATGGCACGAGAGGCAAAAGACGACGCAGCCAAGGCACTCGACATGGCGCTCGGCCAGATCGAGAAGCAGTTCGGCAAGGGCTCGGTCATGAAGATGAGCGACAAGGGCACCATGTCGGTGGAGTCGGTCTCCACGGGCGCTCTGGCGCTCGATGTGGCACTGGGCATCGGTGGCCTGCCCCGCGGTCGTGTCACCGAGATCTATGGCCCGGAGTCATCGGGCAAGTCCACCCTCGCCATGCACGTGGTGGCCGAGGCTCAGCGCAACGGCGGCACTTGTGCCTACATCGACGCCGAGCACGCGATGGACCCTGTCTACGCAGCAGCCATCGGCGTCGATGTCGACGAGCTCCTGATCTCCCAGCCCGACACCGGCGAACAGGCGCTCGAGATCTGCGACATGCTCGTGCGTTCCGGTGCGCTCGATGTCGTCGTCATCGACTCGGTGGCGGCGCTCACGCCCCGTGCTGAGATCGAGGGCGAGATGGGCGACAGTCATGTCGGCCTGCAGGCCCGCCTGATGTCCCAGGCGCTGCGAAAGCTCACCGGCAGCCTCAACAAGACCAAGACCATCTGTGTCTTCATCAACCAGCTCCGCGAGAAGATCGGTGTCATGTTCGGCTCACCTGAGACCACGCCGGGTGGGCGGGCGCTCAAGTTCTACAGCTCGGTGCGCCTCGACATCCGCCGCATCGAGGCCATCAAGGACGGCGTCGAAGTTGTCGGCAACCGCACCAGGGTGAAGGTCGTGAAGAACAAGGTGTCGGCGCCGTTCCGCCAGGCCGAGTTCGACATCATGTACGGCAAGGGGATCTCGCGCGAAGGTTCCCTGCTCGACCTGGGCGTCGAGCTCGACATCATCAAGAAGTCGGGTGCCTGGTACACCTACGAGGGCGAACAGCTCGGCCAGGGCCGTGAGAACTCCAAGGCGTTCATCTCGGAGCACATGGAAATCATGGTCGAGGTCCAGGACAAGATCCTCAAGGAAGTCGGCATCGTGCCGAACGATGACGAGGCGCCGGCCACGGTCGATCCAGAGACCGGGGAGGTCGTTGATCCCGACGACCTGCCCATCACTCTCGACTGATCGACCCAGCCGGCCCGGCTTCCCCCGGCTCCACCCGGTACTCCGGTACCGGTTTCCAGCGGCCAGTCGGCCGCTATGGATAGCCATGTGCGGGCGTCGGTGGACCTGAAAGCGGTAGAACGGAGCGGCTCCCGAGGAATCAGTCCTCGTGGGCCGTGACCGTGCCGTGGATGGTCCCCGACGGCCCGGTCGCCACCGGCTCACAACTCGATCCGGCACGGGAGCGCCCTGATCCGTCGGTTCCTGCTGAAACCTCCTGGGCCTTACCCTGTTCGCAGTGACGAAGCGCTATCTCGTGCGCACCTTCGGGTGCCAGATGAACGAACACGACTCCGAGCGGATCGCGGGCCTCATGGAGGCCGACGGCTACGAGCGCGCCTCCAGCGAAGCTGACGCAGACGTGGTGGTGCTCAACACCTGCTGCATCCGCGAGGGCGCCGACACCAAGCTCTACGGCACCCTGGGGCACCTCAAGTCACTCAAGGAGTCCCGGCCGGGCATGGAGATCATGGTCGGCGGCTGCCTGGCCCAAAAGGACCGCGAGTCGCTCGTGGAGCGCGCACCGCACGTGGATGTGGTGTTCGGCACCCACAACGTGGGTCGGGCCGCCGAGCTGCTGGCGGAACACCGTGACAGCGGCAGGGCGTTGGTGGAGATCCTCGAGGAGACAGTGGCGGCCGACAACGAGTCGTTCCCCTCGGCGCTCCCGGTTGTGCGCGAAGACCCCTGGGCGGCATGGGTGACCATCCAGGTGGGCTGTGACAACAACTGCGCATTCTGCATCGTGCCCGCGGTCCGCGGTCCGGAAGTGAGCCGTTCGTTCGAAGACGTGGTTGCCGAGGTGAGGCGCGCTGCCGCTGAAGGTGTCACCGAAGTGACCCTGCTCGGCCAGAACGTCAACTCCTACGGTCGCGACCTCACCCTGGCGCTGCGAACGGCCGGGGCACCTGAGGCCGCGGCTGCCGCCGGCTCTGTCTGGGCCGACGGCGAGCGGCGGGCGCGGCCACTGTTCGCGGACCTCCTCGCTTCGGTCAGCGCCGTCGACGGCATCCGCAGGGTGCGTTTCACGAGCCCGCACCCGAAGGACCTGCGTCCGGAGACGATCACCGCCATGGCGGACAACGAGTCCGTGTGCGAGCACCTGCACCTGCCGTTGCAGTCCGGCAGTGACTCGGTCCTGGCCGCCATGCATCGCGGCTACACCGCCGAGCGCTACCTCGAACGGCTCGCCGCGGCACGCAAGGGCGTGGATGATCTGGCTGTCACGACCGACATCATCGTCGGCTTTCCAGGTGAGACCGAAGCCGACTTCGGGGCCACGCTGGAGGTGGCTGCAGAGGCCCGCTATGACAACGCCTATACGTTCGTGTTCTCAGCGCGACCGGGCACGGAGGCTGCCGAGAGCGATGCCCCGCCCGTTGCTCGCGACGTGGCGGTTGAGCGCATGGCCAGGCTTCGTGCCGTGGTGGAGCGCAGCAGTCGGATGGGCAACGAAGCCCGCGTCGGATTCACAGAAGAGGTGCTGGTCGAAGGGCCCTCGAAGCGGAATCCGTCGAGGCTCACCGGCCGCACGCGCCACAACCGGCTCGTGCACTTCGAGCCGCCTTCGCCGCTTCGGGCCGGGTCGTACGTGTCTGTGGAGATCACCGAGGCCTCCACGACCCACCTGCTCGGTGAGTACCGCGAGCAGCTCTCGGAGCCGGCCCACCGGGTGCGCATCCCGGTGGCATCCGCGTGAGCCCATTGTCGGCCGCTCTCGCGGGGCAGTTGAAGAGCGCCGGTATCGATCCGGAGCCGGATCCGGCGGCGACCCTTCCCGCCGATGACCCTGCCTACCGGATCGACCCGCAGGAAGTTACGGGTCTGGTGGCCGACGGGCTGCAGATCATCCATTCGCTTGATGGTGCAGCCTCGGACCTCGACCGGCTCAGCATGGCCGACACGGTGGCCGCCGCGCATCGCCACCTCGACGCGAATCCGGAGCCGACACTCGATCCCGCCTACGCGCACATGGCCCCCGAGCGCCTGCTCGAGGTCCTGACGGAGGTAGCCGACAACCTCGGCGAGCTGCCCCCGGGCGACGTGGTGGTGACCCACGGATCGCCGGGACCCACCACACTGCGCTGCGCGCAGGGGCGTCCCGTGGGATTCAGCGAGTGGCATGCGGCGCTTGCCGACCCGCACCGCGACCTCGCACATGCGGCGACGGCGGTGGCGTCCACGCTCGGCCCGATGCTGGTGCCGGTGCTGTTCGACCGCTACGGCACCCGCCCCGACCCGCGCCGTCTGGACTGGTGGTCCCTCGCAGGACAGTTGACCGGAACGGCGGCGACAGTGCGGCGGACCACGGCTACGGGGGAGTCTGCGTGACCCGCCAGCCGGGCCGTCATCTCGCACTCGTGGGGCCCACGGCTTCGGGCAAGACCGATGTGGGCCTGGCCCTTGCAGAGATGCGCAACGAGTCGGGCACGGCCACCGAGATCCTGAGCTGTGATTCGATGCAGGTGTACCGGGGCATGGACATCGGCACCGCCAAGCCCACCGCAGAGCAGCAGGCCCGGGTGCGCCACCACATGATTGATGTGGCCGAACCGACCGACGAGTCCAGCCTGGGCATGTTCCTCGGCGCCGCGCGGGAGGCCCTCGAAGGCATCGAGTCGCGCGGGGCATCAGCGCTGCTGCTCGGAGGCACCGGCCTGTATGCGCAGGCGATGGTGGACGAGTTCGACCCGCCGCCGCAGTTCCCCGCCATCGCAGCGCAACTGGATGCCGAACCCGATACGACTGCGCTGCAGGAGCGGCTGGCATCGCTCGACCCCGAGGCGCTGGAACGGATACCGCAGGGCAACCGCCGCCGGATCATCCGTGCCCTAGAGGTGACTCTCGGCAGCGGGAAGCCATTCTCCACCCACGGCAAGCGGCTCGACAGCTACGGCCCGACCCCGTTCGTGCTCACAGGCCTGCGCCCCGATCGCGAGGAGCTGACACAGCGGATCAACCGCCGCTACGACGCCCAGATGGAGGCGGGATTCCTGCAGGAGGCGCGGGTGCTCCACGAACTCGGCGACTCGCTGTCGCGCACGGCCGCAGCCGCGCTCGGCTACCGAGAGCTCCTCTCGTTCCTGCGCGGTGAGGTGAGCGAAGACGAGGCCCTGGGGACCGCCCGCATCCGCACACGGCGCTTCGCGGTGCGCCAGATGCGCTGGTTCGGGCGGGACCCTCGAATCCAGTGGTTCGAGCCGCCGCTCGGGGGCGCGGGTGAGGTGGCTGCCGTGGCCGGCCGGATCGATTCGCTGTGGCGGAAATGCACCGCGGAGCGGCGGGGGTCGGTAGCTACGGTTGCGGGCGGGCCCACCACTGCCGAGCCGAAGGAGGGCGTGTGACCAAGCTCGCCAAACTGCACGGTCTCGGCAACGACTTCCTCGTGGCGCTCGAAGCCGACAACCCCGGTCTGGAACCACAGCCAGACCTGGCACGTCGGCTCTGTGACCGCCATACCGGCATCGGTGCCGACGGCCTGGTCTTCGCGTTGTCGCCATCGGACACGTCCCACGACGCGGCCATGGTTCTGCTCAACTCCGACGGGTCCGAAGCGGAGATCTCCGGCAACGGGATCCGGTGCCTCGGCCAGGCCATCCTTCGCGCCCGCGGCGGCGTGGTGCAGCCCGGTGCCGCGCTCACCATCGAGTCTGCCGGAGGCCTTCGCGAGCTCACCGTCGAGCGGGGCGATCCCGAAAGCGAGATGCGGACCGACGTCGACATGGGCCGACCCGGTGAGGGACCACCGCTCGCCGAGGCAACCCGCGCCTATCCGGCGCGGCGAATGGCGACCATCGACGTCGGAAACCCGCACCTGGTGTTGCTGGTGGATGAACCATCGGCGGTCGACCTGGCGGTGGACGGGCCGTCGCTGGAGTCGGACTATCCAGAGGGGATCAACGTCCACTTCATCAGGCCGCTCGGAGCCGACTCACTCGAACTGGCGGTGTGGGAACGAGGCGCCGGGGTCACCATGGCCTGTGGGTCGGGTGCGACGGCGGCGGCTGTCGCTGCGCTCGACTGGGGCCTGGTGGGCGGCCGGGTGCGAGTCGAGATGCCCGGGGGTGCAGCCGAGGTCGAAGTGATCGACGGCCACGCCCACCTCGTCGGACCGTCGACGTTCGTGGCGGAGGTGAGCGTCCCGTGACCAAACCGCATCCGCCACCAAAGGCCCAGATTCACCACCGCGACGCCAACGGCGACGAATCGCACCGCGGCGCGTTCGGCGAGTTCGGCGGTGAGAGTTCGGCGTTCATCGAGCGGACTTTCCGCGAGCGGATCCTGCTCGTCGGCGTCGACCTGCCGCCGCACGACGGCGACGCCGTTGACGCGTCGCTAGACGAACTGGCACTCCTGGTCGACACGGCCGGTGCTGATGAAGTCGGTCGCGTGGTGCAGCGCCGCGATTCACCTGACCCGGCCACCTACGTCGGCCGCGGCAAGGTCGAGGAGATCCACCGGCTAGCCGAGGCCACGGACTGCGACACGGTGGTGTTCGACGACGAGTTGACCCCGGCCCAGCAGGCCAACCTGGAGCGTGCGCTGGGCCGTTCGGCGATCGACCGCACGGCGGTGATCCTCGACATATTCGCCCAGAACGCCCACAGTCAGGAGGGTCGTGCCCAGGTGCAGTTGGCGCTGTTCCGATACCGGTTGCCCCGCCTGCGCGGCAAGGGGCTGTCGCTCTCACAGCAGGCCGGTGGCATCGGGGCCAGGCGTGGGCCTGGTGAGACACAGTTCGAGATCGACCGGCGGCGCATCGAGCGACAGATCCACAAGCTCGAGGCGGACCTGGTTGGAATCGGCCGCCACCGCGAGACCCAGCGGCGCAGCCGTCAGCGCAGCCAGGTGCCCCATGTGGTGATCGTGGGCTACACCAACGCCGGCAAGTCCACGTTGCTCAACAGGCTCACCCATGCCGATGTACTGGTCGAGGACAGGCTCTTCGCAACTCTCGATGCCACGACCCGGAAGCTCTCCCTGCCCGGCGGTGAGAACATCGTGATGACAGACACAGTCGGCTTCGTGGCGAAGCTTCCCCACCAACTCGTCGAGGCGTTCAAGACCACGCTCGACGTGGTGCTCGAAGCCGATCTGCTCGTGCACGTGGTCGACGGTTCCGGGCCGGACCCGATGGGAAACATCGAAGCGGTCCATGAGGTGGTCTCAGAGATAGGTGGCGCCGAGGTGCCCGAGCTCGTCGTATTCAACAAGGCCGACCAGTCGGATGAGCCCGGACGTCTGGCCGCTGCGAATCCGCCGTCGGTCGCGGTGTCGGCATCGTCGGGCAAGGGAATCGATGCGCTGCTCGGCCGCATCGGCGACCGACTGCGGGCCCGGATGCCCACGGTCGTGCTGGATGTGCCTTGGGACCGTGGCGACGTGTTGGCCGCGGTGCATCGTGGCGGTGAGGTTCTCGATGAGCAACCCGGCGACGAGTCGATGCTGCTGACCGCAAGGCTGCCATCGGAACAGGTGAGCCGCTACGACGACTTCGTGGTCGGCGATGGCGAGGACACGTGACAGGCCAGCCGATCGGTGGCTTCGTGCCCCCTGCCTACCCCTATGACCGCCTCGGTGAGCTTCACGAGGTGGCCGGTCGACTGGATGGCGGAGCGGTCGACCTCTCGATCGGCACCCCGTTCGATGAGCCTGCGCCGGCCGTCGTGACCGCGCTGGCCGAGTCGGATTCGGAGCGCGGTTACCCGCCGTCGATCGGAACGCCGGCACTCCGTGAGGCGGTCTCCGCGTGGTTCATGCGTCGGTTCGGCGTCGAGGTGGGCACTGCACACCTGGCCGCGTGTGTCGGCACCAAGGAGTTCGTGGCGGGCCTGCCCCATTGGTTGCACCTGCGCACCCCGCAGCGCGACACGGTGCTCTACCCGGCGGTCAGCTATCCGTCATACGCGATGGGTGCCACCCTTGCCGGCTGTCGCGCTGTCGCGGTGCCGGTGGACGACCAGTGGCGGATCGACCTCGATGCGATCAGCGCCAACGATGCGGCCCGGGCCTTGTGCCTGTGGGTGAACACTCCCGGCAATCCTGCCGGCGGGCTCGATGACCTTGCGGCCGCTGCCGCATGGGGTCGGGCCAACGGCGTGCCGGTGTTCTCGGACGAGTGCTACGTGGAGTTCACCTGGGCGGGTTCGTCTGCTGTGGAGGGGCAGCCACCCGGCAGGACGATCCTCGAGCACGGCACCGAGGGTGTGGTGGCTGTGCACTCGCTGTCCAAGCGGTCGAATCTGGCCGGCCTGAGAGTCGGCTTCTATGCAGGTGACCCCGACCTCGTGACCTACCTGTCCGAAGTGCGCAAGCACGCCGGGTTCATGGTTCCGGGGCCGGCACAGGCAGCAGGTGTGGCGGCTCTTGGCGACGTCGAGCACGTGGCCTTGCAGCGCGGCCGCTACCTCGCCCGGCTGGAACGGATGTCCGCAATCCTCGACTCGATGGGAATCGATGCCCCGATGCCCGGCGGAGGCTTCTACCTCTGGGTGCCCGCGCCGCACCGTGACGCTTGGGCCCTGGCCCGCCGCCTGGCCACCGAGCTGGGTGTGGTCGCAAGCCCCGGTGAGTTCTACGGCCCCGCAGGCGCCGGCCTGGTGCGCCTTGCGATGGTGCAGCCGCAGAGGGCACTCGACCTCGTGGCACGTCGTGCCGGTGTCCAAACACCCGATATCCGCCCGGATTCGGGCTGACGGGGCGATACTGGAACCACCAACCCAGACCCAGGGAGGCCCACATGGCCGGCGCAAACAAGCCCAAGGGTGCGCTGATCGCAGCGCTGATCTTCTTCGTGCTCGGACTCGGTGGCTGTGCCTTTGCGGCCGCCACCACGATCCCCTTCATCGGTGACCTGGTCGACTGGGTCGACGACATAACCAACGCGGCGCGCTCCATGGGCGAAACTGCCGAGTTCACAGCGACCGATGACCGCGGAATCGTTCTCGTGACGGCCGAAGCCGCCTGCACCGGTGAAGGACCGGCCGGCCCGATTCGTTTCGAGGGCTATGAGTCATTTGGCCCCGGCACCAGCGTGGAGGTCGACGGACTCGACCTTGCCGGCTATCTCCTCTTCGACACCCAGGCAGGCGCCGACTACCGCATCACCTGCGGGACCGCCGGGGGCGGATCGTTCATCGCGGTGACAGCGCCCAGCTTCCTTGCCGACGGAGCGGGCGGCCTTGCCTTCGCAGCGCTGTCAGGCCTGGGCGGTGGGCTGTTCATGCTGATCGCCATCATCTTGTTGATCGTCGGGCTGGTTCAGCGCAGCAGCTGGAAGAAGCGCAATCAGGGTCCCCCTCCGGGTCAGTACGGCGCTCCAGGCGGGTATGTGCCACCGGTGCCGGGTGCCGGCGCTGTGCCCCCGCCGGCACCCCCGCAGCCCGGTCAGGCGCCCCCGCCGCCTCCGCCGCAGCCCGGTCAGGCGCCCCCGCAGGGCCAACCCCCGGCAGCTCCGCCCCCGCCCCCCGGCCAGGGTGGCGGATGGGGCGATCCAGCCCCGGGTGCACCGCCGGCACAGCCCCCGACCGAACCGCCTTCTTTCGGAGGTGGTGGAACTCCACCACCTCCGCAGAGCTGACTGAACTGGGCCCGTGATGCAGGTCGACTTGTTGGCGCGCACCGGCGAACTCGTCGACGTGCGCTCGGAAAGCCACCACGAAGGCGAGCTCGTGGCTCTCATCGAGGCCGAGTTGTCGGCCATGGACCATCTGGTGACCGAGCGGCTGGGCGACAACGTGGTGGCCCGCACGCATCTCGGCCGGTCCTCCCGGGTGGTGCTGGGTGGCCACACCGACACCGTGCCTGCAAACGGCAACCAGACCGCACGCATCGAGGGTGACACGCTGTGGGGTCTCGGTTCAGCCGACATGAAGGGTGGCCTGGCCGTGATGCTGGAACTGGCACGGCTGCACGTCGAGCCGCCGGTCGACTGCACATATGTGTTCTACGCCCGCGAGGAAGTCGCGGCCCACCACAGTGGACTCGGTGAGATCGTGCGCGAACGGCCTGACCTTCTCGAAGGCGATGTCGCGGTCCTGGGGGAGCCCACCGGCGGCGATGTCGAAGCAGGATGCCAGGGCTCTGTGAGGTTGCGCCTGGCATTTCGCGGCGAGCGTGCGCATACGGCGCGTGCATGGATGGGTCGCAATGCCATCCACCGTCTGGGATCGTTGCTGGCCGCCATGGACGCCCACGAGCCCCGCCAACCCGAGATCCTCGGCTGTAGGTACCACGAGGCACTCCAGGCGGTTTCGGTCAGCGGGGGAGTAGCGGGCAACGTGGTACCCGACGAAGTGATCGTCGACGTCGCCTACCGCTTTGCCCCAGACCGCGACGCAGCGGCAGCAGAATTGTCCGTGCGGGAGTTCGTCGGTGAGTTCCTGGAGCCCTCCGACGGCATCGAAGTGCTGGACGTGGCGAATTCCGCGATGCCGGCTGTCGACCACCCGTTCGTGGCACAGATGATCGAGCGAAGTGCCCTCGAGGTCCGCGCCAAGCTGGGATGGACCGACGTGGCGCGCTTTGCAGATCTCGGGGTTCCGGCCATCAACCTCGGGCCGGGCGATGCGACGCTGGCGCACACAGCGGAGGAGCACCTGGAGCGGTCGAGCATCGAGCGAGCCTTCCAGGCGCTCCACAGCGCCATAACGGCCGGATTCTGAGCCTGCAGCCGTGTGGGGCCGCTGCGGGCACTTGCCGTATTGTGCGCCCCGTGACTGAGAATCGACCGACCAACCGCGACGAGTTCATGGAAATGGTGGGCGCGCTGCGCAGCCGTGACGGATACGCCGAGCCGGTGGCCTTCGGCCTTGGGCTGGCCACGGTTGCCGACTCCGACGGTTCCGTGCTCGACACCTGGTATGCCACGGTCAACCATCAGGACAACCTCGGTTCCGCGGCGATACTCGCCGATGCGATCCGCCACGACGGGACGGGCGGCACCGCCCGCCTCTCGCCCGGGGACCTCGCGGAGGTACTGGCGCGCTGCGCTCCGATGATCGATGATGCCGGGGACCACCCCAACCTCGCGGCGCTTCAGGCGTTCACCGCCGGACTTGGGGGCAACGAGTCGATCGACAGCGGGCCGCTGCCCACCCACAAGGTGCCTGTGGTCACCTTCATCGCCGACCTGGGTTCCGCGCCTGTGGACATCCACGACGCCTACCTGCGTCTCCACCTGCTGTCGAGTCGTGCGGTCGCCCCCAACACGATCAACCTCGAGGGGTTGTTCGGCCTGCTGGCCAACGTGGTCTGGACATCCGAGGGACCTTGTGACGTGCCGTCATTCGCCGCAGCTCAGCGCGAGGTGCTCGCAACCGGCTCGACGCTCGTGGTCAACGGTGTCGACAAGTTCCCGCGGATGCTCGACTACGTGATCCCGACCGGGGTGAGGGTCGCCGACGCGTCACGGGTGCGCCTGGGTGCCCATCTCGCAGAGGGGACCACGGTGATGCACGAGGGGTTCGTGAACTTCAACGCAGGCACGCTCGGGGCATCGATGGTGGAGGGTCGTATCAGCGCCGGTGTAGTGGTCGGCGCTGACTCCGATGTGGGCGGCGGTGCCTCGATCATGGGAACCCTGTCCGGCGGGGGCAAGGAAGTCATTCGCGTGGGCGAACAATGCCTCGTGGGGGCCAACGCCGGGATCGGCATCTCGCTGGGAGACGGCTGCATCGTGGAGGCGGGGCTCTACGTCACTGCCGGCACACGGGTTCTCATGGCTGACGGTTCCACCACCAAGGCTGCGGAGTTGAGTGGGCAGGCGGGCTTGTTGTTCAGGCGCAACTCGGCAACGGGCACCGTGGAAGCGCTGCCTCGTGAAGGCACCTGGTCAGAGGGGCTCAACGAGGAACTGCACGCCAACCAGTAGCGGGCGGGCCGGTGAACGCCGGCGCTCAGAGCTTGCGCAAGACCGTGACGACCTTGCCGAACACCTCGACATCGCCCGAAGCGAAGTGCATCGGCTCGAGCTGTGCGTTTGCCGGTTCGAGAATCACATCGCGACCGTCCTTGCGGTAGGTCTTCACCGTGGCTTCCTCGCCCGGGATGCCGGCGACGACCACGTCACCGGTGCGAACGACGTCCTGAACCCTGGCTACCACGAAGTCGCCGTCGAGGATGCCGGCGTCGATCATGGAGTCTCCGCGCACACGCAGCATGAACAGCTCGCCATCGCCGGTGAGGTCGGCAGGTAGCGGCACCAGTTCCTCGACCTGTTCCTGGGCCAGAACACCGGTACCCGCAGCGACGTCACCGACGAGTGGGACGTGGCGGGTGGGGCGGCGTTCGGCCGTGGCACCGCTGTCGGGGTCGGCGGTGACCTCGATCGCTCGGGGCTTGGTCGGGTCGCGTCGCAGGTAGCCGAGGCGCTGCAGCGTGTGCAGGTGGCTGTGCACCGTGGAAGGTGAGGCAAGGCCCACTGCCTCGCCGATCTCGCGCACCGATGGCGGGTAGCCCCGCTCGCGGATCGTTTCATCTATGCAGTTGAGTACGTCGCGCTGGCGTTGGGTGAGGGTGCGGTCGACGGGCTCGTTGCCATCGGAGCTTGCATTCGGAGACATTCGTCCTCCCGGGTCGGTGTTCGGTGGCCGGCGAAAAGGGTTGGAGCAGCCGGTGCGGGTGGGGCATCGAACAGGTGTTTGCGAACATACCACTTCGCGGGCCGGAAGTGGCGGAACATCTGTTCGAAAGAATGCTTGACCTCGAACGGACGTTCGGGCAGGCTTCGTGTCGAACGACTGTTCGCTCCGGTCGCCCGGCCCAGGTCCCGTGGCCCCGGATTCGATGTCACACCCCTCGCGGAGAATGGTCCACATGGCAGCAATCATCGAGATCCCGACACACGACACCCCCGCCAGGGGCACCGGCAGCAGGCCCCGTCGCCTGCAGTCGGCCCCACGGCGGGCGGGGCGCAGCTCTATCAGGCACCAGATCCAGCCAAGGGCCGTGCTGGCCGCCGCAATCTTGACCCTGCTGGCCGGCGTTGGAATCCAGGCTATCGGGGGTGTCGACGCTACAACGGAGCTCCCGGTCGCCTCGGGTGAGCACCATGTGGTCGGCCCGGGCGACACTCTCTGGTCGATCGCCAGCCAGTGGGCCCCCGCCATGCCGGCCCAAGAGGCGATCGAGAGGGTCTCCGCCCTCAACGGCGGCATCACCGACGTCGACCTCGGTGACGTGGTCGCGCTGCCTCTGCTGCAATCGTGAGGTGCGCGGGCGGGGTAGCGTTCCCGCCGTGCAGTGTCCATCGTGTGGTTCCGTCGACAACCGTGTTGTCGACTCGCGTTCTGCCGACGAGGGCGCAGCGATCCGCAGGCGCCGGATGTGTGAGGTGTGTGGCTCCCGCTTCACCACGTTCGAGCGCGTCGAGGAGGCGCCGCTGCTGGTCGTCAAGCGCGATGGCCGCAGGGAGCCGCTCGAGCGTTCCAAGCTGGAACTCGGGGTTCGCGCAGCATGCAAGGGTCGACCGGTCGACTCGGAAGCAATCGCCGAGCTGGTCTCCCAGGTCGAGGACAACATCCGTCTGCTCGGCGGCGAGGTGGAGTCGGCTCGCATCGGAGCGCTCCTGCTCGAGGGCCTGCGGCCCCTCGACAGCGTTGCAGCAGTGCGTTTCGCGTCGGTCTACAAGTCTTTCGAGGGCCCCGAGGACTTCGAAGCAGAGCTGCGCCTGCTCGACGAACGGCGAGGCGAAGCAGGTTGATTCAGGTGCCGGCCGCCCGGCGGTAGCTGAGCATCAGGTAGTCGCCGTCTCGCATGGTCCTGTGCAGTTCGTACGGGCTCTCGGGGCCCTGGGCATGAGACAGCAGGCCGACCCGGTCGCCGCCCACCAGGTGGGGCGACAGTGTGAGCAGGTACTCGTCGATCAGGTCGGCGCCGGCCAGTTGGCCGAGCACGCCGGGGCCGCCCTCGCACACAACGTGGCGAGCCCCCCGCTGGCCGAGCATCTCCAACAGGAGCTCGAAGTCCACGCCGGATTCGCCCGCGGTGAGCAGTTCCACACCCTGCGGGGCGTTGTCCGGATCAGAACTGGCCGGGTGCGCCATGATCGGCGCCGGCGGGTCACCGTGCAACAGCGGTACGTCGTCGGGCAGCTCGAGGCTGCGCGAGGTGATCACGATCCGCGGAACGGGATCCTGGCCACGCAGGGCCCGTATGCGAGCCGCCTCGTCGGTCACGCTCGGGCGGCGGTACATCTCGGCGCGAACCGTGGATGCTCCCACGATGATGTAGTCCGCCAGAGAGCGCTGGGCGATGAAGAGCGCGTGGTCCGTGGGGGAACTGAGTCCACCCGAGGTGCCGTCCAGGCTGTAGGCGCCGTCGAGGCTCATGACCATGTTGGTGCTCACCGATGGCCTGCCCTCCGGTGGCTCCGGCCGGTCGGAATCGAGCATCTCGAGCATGGAAGCGGGCGTTTCGAATGACTCGCCGGAAGGCTGCAGCTGCTGCATTTCGGCCACGGTACCGGAGAATTTCTTGTCCACAGGGTTCTCCCGAGCGTGTGGACGGTGGAACATGCCGAAATGATGCGATGTTCCTTGCTGTTGTGACTGAGAGTGTCAAGTACACCGTACTGATCGGCGGGATTCGCACGCCCAGTGGTCGGACGAGTCGCTTTGGTAGTCCGTCGCGGGCCGGTATCCACAGAAATCCACACACTGTTCCCCTTTCAGCCCACAGGTCTGCTCCCGTAGCGTCATCGTGCAACGGCGCGACGCGGGTGACCGGAATGGTGGTTGGAGCGAGCGACGCGACTGCTTGCTCGTCCCTCCTGGGGGTTGGGCCTCCGACCGGGCTTCCCGCCGCCCGAACGGTCGGCTCCCACCCGGTTGCCCGCGTCCGCTGTTGTTGTTACGAGATGCGCCCACCTGGCGCGGCGAAAAGGAGTGCCCGACGGTGAGTGCAACCGGACATGCCAGCGCGACCGACCTCACCCGGAGGTTCACCTCCGAAGGCCGGTCGCCATACGACGATGTCGTGTGGGAGCTCCGCGATGCCCGCATCGTGGATCACCGTGACGACTCGGTCGCCTTCGAACAGCTCGGCGTCGAGTTTCCGGCGTCGTGGTCGGTGACCGCATCCAACATCGTCGCCCAGAAGTACTTCCGGGGCCCCGACTCCCAGCGCGAGTCCTCCCTGCGTCAGGTCATCGACCGTGTCGTGGGCGCAATCGCAGCCTGGGGCCTCGAGGCCGACAGCCTCACCGAGGCCGATGTCGATGTGTTCGCGGACGAACTCAGGTACCTGCTGGTCAACCAGTTCGCCTCATTCAACTCCCCGGTCTGGTTCAACATCGGTGTGCCTGGAGCACGCCAGCAGGCCGCCGCCTGCTTCATCCTCGATGTGGACGACGACCTCCCCTCGATCCTCAACTGGTACGCCGAGGAAGGACTGATCTTCAAGGGCGGCTCGGGCGCGGGAGCCAACCTCTCGCGGATCCGGTCGTCGCGCGAGCGACTCGCCTCCGGTGGCGTTCCCTCGGGGCCCGTCAGCTTCATGCGCGGCGCCGATGCTTCCGCCGGCACCATCAAGTCGGGAGGGACCACCAGGCGGGCGGCCAAGATGGTGATCCTCGATGCCGACCACCCCGACATCGAGGAGTTCATCTGGTGCAAGGCGGTCGAGGAACGCAAGGCGCGGGTCCTCGCCGATGCCGGCTTCGACATGGACCTCGACGGCGCTGACGCCTATTCGGTGCAATACCAGAACGCCAACAACTCGGTGCGCCTCACCGACGAGTTCATGGAGGCTGTGCTTGCCGACGGCGAGTGGGAACTGACCGCGCGCACCGACTCATCTGTGGTCGACCGGGTGCCGGCGCGTTCGATCCTGTCCCAGATCGCCGGGGCGGCATGGGAGTGTGCTGACCCCGGAGTGCAGTTCGACACCACGATCAACCGCTGGAACACCACCCCGTCGGCGGGTTCGATCGATGCCAGCAACCCCTGCTCGGAACACCTGCGTCTGGCCAACAGCGCGTGCAACCTCGCATCGATCAACCTCCTGAAGTTCATCGACGACGATGGCGCCTTCGACGTCGAGGGATTCGTCCACACCGTTCGCATCATTGTCACCGCGCAGGACATCCTCGTCGGCGCTTCGGAGTACCCGACGCCGGCGATCACCGAGCAGGCCCGACGCGCCCGCGGCGGGGGGATCGGCTAGACGAGCCTGGGCGCATCGCTGGTGGCGCTGGGCCTCGCCTATGACTCCGAGGACGGCCGGGCCTGGGCTGCCACGGTGACCGGAATCCTCACGGGTGCCGCGGCCGTGCGGTCCACCGAACTGGCAGCATCCATCGCGCCGGCTCCGCTGTACCACGATGATTCCCCGGCCTGGCGGGGGGTCTACGGCATGCACCTCGAGGCAGCGCGCAAGGTCGATGCGGTCGAGGGCCAGCCCGACCTCAATCAGTGGTTGGTGGCTCTGTGGGAACAGGCCAACGAGTCGATCAAGGTCAGTGGCGCACGAAACGCGGAGCTCTCCGTGGCGGCACCCACCGGCACCATCTCGTTCATGATGGATGCGGATACCACCGGCATAGAGCCCGAGTTGGCGCTGGTGAAGCACAAGAAGCTGGTCGGCGGGGGCACGATCGAATCCGTCAACGGCACTGTGCCGAGGGCTCTGCGGCGCCTTGGCTATGGCGAGCAGGCTGTCACCGCGATCGAGGCCTTCGTGGCCCGGGAGCACACGATGCTCGGCGCGCCCGACCTGGACCCCGCACACCTGCCCGTCTTCGCCTGTGCCTTCGGCGACGACATCGAGTCGGGTGCCGTGATCAGCCATGGCGGGCACTTGCGGATGATGGCGGCAATCCAGCCGTTCTTCTCCGGGGCGATGTCGAAGACCGTCAACCTCCCCGAGGCCACCACGGCCGAAGAGATCGAGGACCTGCTTGTTGAAGCCTGGCGTTCCGGGCTCAAGTGCGTTGCGCTGTACCGCGACAACTGCAAGGTCTCCCAGCCGCTCAACCTCGGGCGTGCCGCTACCGAATCGCCTGCCGATCAGGCCTCGGCGGTCACCGATGCCTCACCGCACGCCCAGCCGGTGCGCGAGCGGCTTCCGCGGGCGCGGTCATCGCGCACGATGGAGTTCCGCGTCGCCGACTGCAAGGGCTTCGTGACGGTGGGGGAGTACGACGACGGCCGACCCGGCGAGTTGTTCATCAACGTGTCGAAGCAGGGATCCACACTCGCCGGAATCATGGATGCCTTTGCCATATCCGTGAGCCACGGCCTGCAGTACGGAGTGCCGCTCGAGTCCTTCGTGGGGGCGTTCGTCGGGATGCGTTTCGAGCCCGCAGGGATGACCGACGATCCCGATGTGCGGATCGCCAACAGCCTCATCGACTACCTGTTCCGCCGCCTCGCGCTCGACTACCTGCCCTATGAGACCCGCGAGGCGATGGGAGTGCTGGGCACCTCGGAGCGCACCCAACCCACGCTCCCGGGAACTGACACGGCGGGCGTCGAGAACGTGCAGGGCCACGACCTGCCGGCGGACCCGCCCACGCCCACGCCCAAACGCAACAGGGCGCAGAGCGATGCCCCGATGTGCATGTCGTGTGGCGTGGCGATGTCGCGCGCGGGCTCCTGCTACGTGTGCAGAGAGTGCGGCACCACCAGCGGCTGCTCCTGAACCACCACGCCCCCGGCTCAGAGCAGGCGGTCCACCACCACCTTGATGTCGCCGATCGTGGTGTCGGGATTGACGATGCACATGCGTAGCGCTGTCTCGCCCTTCCACTGGGTCGGCAGCACGACGGCAGTGCCTTCCTCCATGACCTCGCGGGCCCACGACACGTAGTTGGCATGTGTCCAGCCCCTGCGGCGGAAGACCAGCACTGTCAGGTCGGGCTCCAGCAACAGTTCCAGGTGGCTTGCCGAACGGATCAGCTCGGCACCCTCGCGGGCCACGGCCAGCGTCGTCTCGATCGCCTCGGCGTATGCAGTGGTGCCGTGCGAGGCGAGGCTGAACCACAGCGGCAGGCCACGGGGGCGCCGCGACAGGTGGTGGGCATAGTCGCTCGGGTTCCATCCCGGGGTGCCTTGGTCGTCGGTGGACTGGAGCACCTCGAGGTAGTCGGCGCGCTGGGTGTGCGCCGCACGTGCGATCGCAGGGTCGCGGTAGAGCAACGCACAGCTGTCGAACGGGCCGAACAGCCACTTGTGCGGATCCACGATGAGGCTGTCGGCGCGCTCCACGCCCGCGAACAGGCCGCGTGACTGCTCGGAGCAGACCGCAGCGAGTCCGTAGGCACCGTCGACGTGCAGCCAGCACCCGAGATCGTCGGCTGCGTCCGCCGCCGCATCGAGGTCATCGATCACACCCGCGTTGGTGGTACCCGCCGTGGCCACCACGGCGAAGACCCGATCGCGGTCGTTGCCGAGCGCTCGCAGCACACGCTGCAGGGTCTCGCGGCACAGCCTTCCCGCGTCGTCCCCGGGCACACAGACCATCTCGCAGTCCATGGCCCGCGCTGCCTGTGGGACCGAGGCATGCACAGAGTCGCTCGAGATGATCACTCCGCGCACGGCGTCGTGGCGGCCGGCCCCGCGCTGTCGCCATGCGTAGCGCGCGGCAATCATCGAACTCAGGTTTCCATTGGTGCCTCCCGGCACGAACACGCCGCCTGCCGCTTCGGGCAGCCCACAGAGGTCCGCTATCCAGCGCAGTACCTGGTTCTCCACGTACACGGCTCCTGCGCCCTCCATCCACGATCCGCCGTAGATCCGTGTGGAGCTCAACAGCAGGTCGGCCAGCAGCGAAGACCGGGTAGGGGCCGCAGGGATGAACGAGAAGAACCGCGGATGGTCCACAGCCAGACAGGACGGTTCGATCACTTCTGCGAACAGACGGAATGCCTCGTCGCCGCCGATCCCCTCCGGACTGATCGAGTTGCCCGCCATGTCGGCGATGTCGGTGGCATCCACGGAGATCCCCAGTTCGGGGTCCGGGTCCGAGAGCCGGTCGAGGGCGTGGCTGACCACCGATTGGGCGAGCCCGTCGATCGCTTGCTCCGGCCAGTGCACCATCTCGAATATGGCAGGGCTGGGGTTCTGTACGGCGGACCCTGCGCGCCCGTCTCAGGGTGTGAGCACCACGGAGCCGTCGACCTTTCCAGCCGCAAGGTCCTCGAGTGCGTCGACCGCCTCCGCGAGAGGGCGTTCGACACGGATCGTCGTGACGGGAATCGACGTCGCCAGCTCGAGGAACTCCCTCGAGTCCCGGCGTGTCACGTTGGCGACACTTCGGATCTGGCGCTCCCACCAGAGGTCGTCGTAGTCCATCCGCGGCACCTCATCGAGGTGGATCGCATTGACCGCCACGATCCCGCCGCGATCGAGCGCCCGAACGGCGTTGGAGATCGACCGGCCGACCGGCGCGGTGGTGATTGCCGCATCCAGCGCCACCGGCGGGGTCTCATCGAAACCGCCCGCCCACACAGCTCCCAGCTCCATGGCCACGGACTGCTCGGCGGGCGAACGGGTGCACACGTAGACCTCGAGGCCCCAGTGCTTCGCGACCTGGATCACGATCGAGGCCGAAGCACCGAAGCCGAACAGCCCGAGCCTTCCGGGTGCGCTGCCGGGGCCGAGGCCGGCGACCCGAAGTGAGCGGTAACCGATGACCCCGGCACAGAGCAGGGGAGCGATCTCGGTCGCGCCCGCTCGCTCGGGCAGCGGATGCACGAATGCCGCATCCGCGCACACGTACTCCGCATAGCCGCCGTCCCGGTCCCAGCCAGTGAACGTCGCGCTCAGACACAGGTTCTCGCGGCCCGTCATGCAGAACCTGCAGTCGCCGCAGGCGCCGGCCAGCCAGGTCACCCCCACGCGCGTGCCGACCGGGGCCATCGGCTCGTCCCCGGCCGGCTCACCCTGCGCTGCGACCCGGCCCACGATCTGGTGGCCGGGCACAACTGGCAGTGCGTGCGCCCCCAGGTCGCCGCTGCACAGCTGCAGGTCGGTGCGGCACACGCCGCAGGCCTCCACGTCGATCAGCAGTTCGCCCCGGGCGGGTTCGGGCCGGGAAACCTCGGCTGCACCCATCGCTGAGCGGAGGTCAGGGCCCGGGTGACGGAGCACGGCGGCCTGCATGGCAGCCATAGTGCCTGACCGGGCCCCATGCAGGCTGCATACTTGCCCGATGGGTATCCGGCGGGTCATGCACACGGCCATCTCGACTGCCGACCTCGATGCGTCGGTGGCTTTCTGGAGCCTGCTGGGCTTCACCGAAACGCGCCGCTGGGAGTGGCCGGAAGGCATCGAGGCGGTCAACAAACTCATCGGGTTGCCCGAGTCGGCCGCCCGGGCGGCGCTCATGGACGGCCACGGGACAGGCCTCGAGCTGTTCGAGTTCTCCACGCCGGATCCCGGCAGGGTTCCCGAGCCCGTCCACCGGCTCGGCTACACCCACATGGCCTTCGAGGTGGATGATTTGGGCGAGGAAGTGCAGCGTCTGGGCGGCGCCGGCATGACGTTCTGGGCCGAACCCGTCACGGATTCGAGTGGCCGGCGCATGGTGTACGGCCGCAGCCCCGAGGGCCTGGTCATGGAGCTGGTGCAGCCGGCAGAACAAACACTCTGAGGGGCTTTCCGGCTCCGGCGCGTGGTCTGCTATCGTGGATCGGTCGGCGGGACGGCAACATGCGGTTCTGGCGACTTCGGTGGACTCGAGGGATGTGAGGAATCGCGGTGGACTACAAGGTCAATGACCGAGTTGTTTATCCCCACCATGGGGCGGCAATCATCGTGAGGCGCGAGAAGCGCGTCGTCAACGGTGAGAAGGACGAGTACCTGGTGCTCGAGATGGCCCACGGAGAGCTGACCCTCTCGGTGCCCGTGTCCAAGGCCGACGACGTGGGCATGCGTCCACCCATCGGCAAGGACGAGGTCGAGGACCTCTTCGAGTTGCTGGCCAAGCGGGACATCCGCGAGCCCGCCAACTGGAGCCGTCGCTTCAAGAACCACCAGGAGAAGCTGAAGTCGGGCGACGTGTACCAGGTCGCTGAAGTCGTACGGAACCTGTCGCTGCGCGACCAGGCCAAGGGCCTTTCGGCCGGTGAGAAGTCGATGTTCGTCAAGGCCCGGTCCGTTCTCGTGTCCGAGCTCAGCTTTGCCCTCGACGTCGAGGAAGACGACGCACTGGGCGAGGTCGAGGCCCGCCTGAGCTGACTTGCGAGTCCTGTTCGTCCTTTCGCACACCGACCGAGACGACCGGGGCCTCTACATGCTCGACCTGCACGACGGGTTGAGTCGACTCGGCGTCGAGGTCCGCACCGTCGCGCTCGGCCCCGGCCGAACCGGGGGTCTTGATGCCGTGGTTCCGACCCTGGCGCCGGCGACCGGTTCGCTGGCGGCGGTCACGCAGCTCCGCCGCGAGCAGCGCTGGGCGGACACGGTCGTCTGTGCCGACGAGCGCGCCGCCGCGGTGCAACGCCGCACCCTCGGGCGTGGCCTCGTGGTGTTGCGTGTCACCGGTGGCGCCAAGGCCGCCGATCCGGTAGCCGGTGACGAGGCACTGGTCGATCGCAGTGGCCACAAGGTGGCTGACAACGCGCTGACGATGGCCCCTGATGCCTGGGAACGGGTGCTGAGAGACCACCCCGGCAACTGATTCGGGCAGCCGGCGGTGCGACGGTACCTTTGAGTGAGTGTTTGGAGTTCGTGTGCCTGTACTGGTCGCCCTCGCTGCCGTTGCAGCGTTGGGTGCCTCCGCGTGCATCCCCCAGAACCGCGACAACTTCGGCGAGGCCTCGGGCGAGGCCGCCCTCGCCGGACCGCCGGTGTTCCCCGAAACCGGCGAGGTGCCTCCGGAGCTTCTGATCGAGGGCCTTGTCTACGATTTCACCAACGCAGATGTGGATCTCGACCTGTGGGTGCCGCCCACGAGCGAGGCCCGTTGCGCAGCCGAGAAGATCGTTGCCAACCACGGCAAACGCCTCTCGGACGTCGGCTACGAACCCGGACGCACCGGCGCAGGCCTCAACGACGTTGCACTCACCCCCGAGGAGCGGTCGTCGGTGTCGTCGCTGTTCATGAGCTGCATCAACTCCACCGAGATGCTCGCGTCGCTGTTCATGGGCGGCGGCCACATGACCCCTGACGAAGCCCTGTGCATGGCGCGCGGGCTCGACGAGATGGGCATGGCCCCCCAGGTGATCGACAACTTGATGCTGGGCTCCGCAACCGATCCGCTGGATGAGGAAGGTGCTCTCGCCCAGTCGCTGCTCGAGTACACCGACGTGTGCCTGCCCGACACCGCGTTCACGTGGTTCGGATTCGACCTGCCAGGCGACCAGGAAGTCCAGGGTCTGGAGGGTGAATCCGATTCTGGTCAGGACCTGCCCGGCGAAGCTGGCAATATCACCACTACAACCGTCGGCCGGCCCACAGGGGGCGAGGGCGGTTGAGGTAACCGTGACTCCTCTTGCTGCCCAGTTGATCGCATCGATTCCGGCGCCGCCGTCGGACTCCCTGGGGCCCTTCAGGCTCTACGGCCTGATGATCGCCCTCGGAGTGCTGGTGGCGGTCTTCGTGACCCAGCGCCGCTGGACAAACTGGGGTGGCGACGAGGACGACGTCATCACCGTCGCCATCTGGGCGGTGCCAGCAGGGCTGATCGGCGCCCGGATCTACCACGTCATAACCGACTGGAACACGCTCTACGCAGACCGCCCACTCGATGCCCTCAAGATCTGGTCGGGCGGCCTCGGCATCCCTGGGGGCGTGCTGCTCGGCGCCGCTGTCGGCATCATCGTTGCCAACAGGCGGGTTCCGTCGTGGCGCCGACTGACCGACGCTGCGGCGCCGGCGCTGCCCCTGGCACAGGCGATCGGCCGTCTCGGCAACTACTTCAACCAGGAGCTCTACGGCCGCCCGAGCGACCTGCCGTGGGCGCTGGAGGTCGACGGTGCCGTCGTCCAGGCCAACACGCCCGATTATGCCGGCCAGGCCACCTTTCACCCGACATTCCTCTACGAAGGCCTCTGGAACCTCGGCCTTGCCGGGTTCATCATCTGGGGTAGCAACCGCTACGTGCTCAAGCCGGGCCGCTGGTTCGCCGTGTACGTCGCGGGCTACGGGCTCGGGCGGCTATGGGTCGAGGCTCTCCGCATCGACTCGGCCACGATGTTGTTCGGCCTGAGGGTCAACATCTGGATGTCGATCGTGATCATCCTCGCCGGGCTGGTGTGGCTGTTCTGGGGTGGCGGTCCGGTCGACAAGGCGGCCAACGATCGACTGCGTCAGGGTGATTCGCTCAGGGAGATCTTCGCCGAGCAGACCGCCCACTCGCCCGTCGCCGAGCCGCAATCGGACGGTGACGCCGAGTCCGACGGTGACGCTGGGTCCGACGGTGACGCTGGGTCCGACGGTGACGCTGGGTCCGACGGTGACGCTGGGT
>JAAEPF010000094.1 GCA_024222295.1 Actinomycetes bacterium | reverse complement strand
GGGTGCCTCAACGTGGTGACAAACGTGAGCTCGCCGAGACGGTCACCCAAAACGCCAGAGAGTCGTTCCAGAGGCATCGGCTCAAGCGTCAAAGCGACCACAACAGCCGCAGCCAGGCCATCAACCAGCTACAGGACTACTTGGATTTGCCATTCTCCCCACTGCGGATCGAGTGCTACGACATGAGCCACATCCAGGGCACCGACTACGTGGGCTCGATGGTGGTGCTCGAAGACGGACTGCCCCGCAAGAGCGAGTACAGGCGCTTCCGCATCCGCGGTGTGGAGGGGAACGACGACTTCGCCGCCATGCAGGAAGTGCTGCACCGGCGACTCACCAACTACATCGAGCAGCGCAAGTTGCCGGTTGCTGAGCGCGGCAAGTTCGCATACCCGCCGCAGCTGTTGCTGGTGGATGGCGGCAAGGGGCAGTTGGGTGTGGCCAGGGGCGTGCTCGAAGAACTGGGGCTGGCCGACGAGATCCCTGTGGCGTCGCTCGCCAAGCAGTTCGAGGAGGTCTACGTGCCGGGCCGCAGCGAACCGGTCACGGTTCGGCGCGGTTCGGAGGCTCTGTTTCTCCTCCAGCGCATCCGCGACGAGTCACACCGGTTCGCGATCGCCTACCACCGCCAGCTGCGCGGCAAGCGCATGACGCTCTCCGAACTCGACGGTGTGACGGGGCTGGGCCCAAAGCGCCGCGAGCGGCTGGTCAACCACTTCGGCAGTGTCCCCGAGCTCCGCAAGGCCCGGTTGGAGGACCTCCAGGAGCTGACCTGGTTGCCTGAGCCCGTGGCGCAGGCGGTGTTCGACCGACTGCACGAACCCGCGGGGTCGGACTGAGGGCGGCCGTCACCTAGGGTCAGCCCATGGCCCTGCTGCGGTTCTTCCACGGCACGATGGGATCCGGCAAGTCCACCCTTGCCCTGCAGATCCACCACAACCTGTCCCGCCGCGGCCGCCGCGGCCTGCTGGTGACCCGGCTCGACCGCGAAGGTTCCGTGGTGTCGTCCCGGCTCGGTGTCTCGGCCGAGGCGATCGAGGCCGGCCCCGAAGTGGATCTGGAGAAGATGGTCGTGGAGCGTGCACCCGTCGACTACCTCGTGTGCGACGAGGCCCAGTTCCTCGACGAGGCCCAGGCCGAGCAGTTGGCGCGGGTCGTCGACGACCTCGGCGTGGAGGTGTGGGCTTTCGGGCTGCTGACCAGCTTCCAGGGCCGCCTGTTCCCCGGAACGGCGCGGCTTCTCGAGCTGGCGGACGAACGCCAGGACCTCCAGGTGGAGGCGCGCTGCTGGTGCGGCGAACGAGCAACCCACAACGCCCGCCTCGTCGACGGCCGCTTCACCACCGAGGGGGAACTCCACATGGTGGGCGACACATCTGACCCCGAGGACCACCAGGAGCGCCTGGAGCTGGCCACACCCGAAGTCACCTACGAGCTGTTGTGCCGTCGGCACTGGATGGCACATGAGGTCGCCGGACCCGACGCGACGGACCCAGGGTGAGTGCCGGAGCCTGGGACTCCCACGCCGACTGGTGGGCGGAGAACTTCTCCGACGGCGCCGACCCGGAGTATGCCGAACAGATCCTGCCGCTGGTCGAGGCCCACATCGGTGACGCCGCAGTCGTGGTCGACATCGGATGCGGGGAAGGGCAGGTGTCCCGCGCTGCGGCGGGTCGTGGCTGCACCACCGTCGGGCTCGACCCGGCGGCGGGCCAACTGGCCACGGCGGTGGCAAAGGGTGGCGGGGCAGGTTACGTGAGGGCGTCGGCGGCAGCGTTGCCGCTGGCTGACGGCTGCGCAGATGTGGCGGTTGCCTGCCTGGTGCTCGAACACGTGGGCGACCTGGCTGCGGCCATCGACGAAGCCGGGCGCGTCCTGCGGCTGGGCGGGCACCTGTTGGTGGTCCTCAACCATCCGATCGTGCAGACGCCCGGCAGCGGTTGGGTGGACGACCACATCATCGACCCACCCGAGCAGTACTGGCAGCTCGGTTGGTACCTCGACGAGCGGAGCGTTACCGAACAGGTCGATGGCGGGGTGTTCATCGAGTTCCACCACCGTCCCCTGTCGAGGTACGTGAACGCGGCCGCCGCAGCCGGGATGCTGTTGGAGCACATGGAAGAGCCGGCTCCGCCGCCCGGCTTCGTGGCCCGGGCGCCAGAGTACGTCGAGCAGGTTCGGATGCCCCGCGTGATGTTCCTGAGTTTCGTGCGCGCCTGAGCGCGCCCGGGCACAGGCGTTGCCCAGCAACCGTGGCCCGGACGCGCAGCAGGGACGGAGCGGGTGCTCCGTCCCTGCCGGGGTTGGTTGGGGGGAATCTTGGGGGTGGGTCAGCAGTCGTCGGAGGGGGCGACGATCACGGCGTCGATCACGTGGATGATGCCGTTGGAGGCCTCGAGGTCGGTGCTGCTGATGGGGGCGCCGCCGATGGTCAGGCCGTCACCGACGGCTTCGACCTTGACGGGGCCACCGAGGGTCTCGACGCAGGTGCCGGCAGCAGCAGTTGCTGCAGCAGCGTCGACTTCACCGCTGATCACGTGGAGTGTCAGGACCTCGGTGAGGGCGCCCTGGGGGTCGGCCAGCAGCGTGTCGAGGGTGCCCTCGGGCAGTGCGTCGAATGCTGCGTTGGTGGGTGCGAAGACCGTGAAGGGACCTTCGCCGGAGAGCGTCTCGACGAGTCCGGCCTCGGTCACTGCGGTGACGAGAGTTGAGAAGTCTTCATTGCCGGCTGCGATGTCGACGATGGTCATGTCGTCTGAGCTGGAGTCTGAGCTTTCCTCGGAATCGCTGGAGCTCTCGGCTTCGGTTGTGGTGGTCGTGGTCTCGTCGCTGCTGTCGTCGTCATCTGAGCAGGCGGCGCCTACCAGGGCCACGCCTGCGAGCATCGCGACGAGTGTGAAACGGAACTTCTTCATGGGATTCATCTCCTGT
>JAAEPF010000093.1 GCA_024222295.1 Actinomycetes bacterium | reverse complement strand
GTGAAGGTGCCCGCTCTCCCGTGCGCGAACGGCGAGCAGCCCGCTCTCCCGTGCGCCCCGGCCCGCAGCCCCGCGGGCCCCGGCCCACCCACCATCACGAACGTGAAGGTGCCCGCACACCCGAGCGCGAACGTGAAGGCATCATCACGCCGGGACCTGAACGCGCCACGCCGGAAGCGGAACGCACCACACCCTGAGCGCAGCACGTCCGGCGGCGGGCGAGCACACGACGAGCGTAAGCACGAAAAAGCCCCCGCCCCGAGGGCGGAGGCTCCTCCGTTCGTCGAAACTGCCCGGCCGAGCTACCGGTAACCCGTCCGAACTACCGGTAACCCGTCTGACCTACCGGTAATCCGAATAGCCCTGTTCTGGCTACCGGTAATCCGAATAGCCGTAGTCGTCCAACGGCACAGCAGCTCCGGTGGCCTGGCCGAAGTCCGGGCTGTAGTACTGATCCTCGTACGACGGGATCGTATAAGCGGCTGCGCGCGCCTCCTCCGTCGGCTGCACCTGGATGTTGCGGTAGCGGTTGATGCCGGTACCGGCCGGAATCAGCTTGCCGATGATCACGTTCTCCTTCAGACCGTTCAGACTGTCGCTGCGGCAGTTGATCGCCGCGTCGGTAAGCACGCGAGTCGTCTCCTGGAACGAAGCCGCCGACAACCAAGAGTCGGTGGCCAGCGACGCCTTGGTGATACCCATCAGAACCGGGCGTCCCGCCGCAGGCTCAGTGCCCTCGGCGACAACCCGACGGTTCTCGGCCTCGAACTCGCCGCGCTCGGTCAGCGACCCGGGCAGGAACTCCGTCGCACCCGAATCGATGATCGTGACGCGCCGCAGCATCTGCCGGACGATCACCTCGATGTGCTTGTCGTGGATGGACACACCCTGGGCGCGGTAAACCTCCTGGACCTCCTTGACGAGGTGGATCTGCACCTCGCGGGGGCCCTGCACGCGCAGCACCTCATGCGGGTCGGCCGAGCCCTCCATCAACTGCTGGCCCACCTCGACGTGGTCGCCGTCGCTCAGCAGGCGCTCGGAGCCGTCGTCGTGCTTGAACACCTTGAGCCGCTGGCGACGAGTGAGCTTGTCGTACACGACCTCTTCGCCCCCGTCGTCGGGAACGATGGTGATCTTGTAGAACTTGTCGCTCTCCTCCAGGCGGATCCGCCCGGAGACATCGGCAATCGGGGCCCGGTTACGCGGAACGCGAGCCTCGAACAGCTCCTGCACGCGGGGCAGACCGCCCACGATGTCCTGGCCTCCGGTCACACCGCCCTGGTGGAAGGTACGCATCGTCAGCTGCGTGCCGGGCTCACCGATGGACTGCGCAGCGACGATGCCGACGGCCTCGCCGATGTCGACCAGCTTGCCGGTCGCCATCGAGCGGCCATAACACATTGCACACACACCGGTACCGGTCGCGCACGTCAGCACCGAACGGACCTTCACCTCGGTGATGCCGGCAGCCAGCAATGCCTCGATCGCCGGATCGCCGAGGTCATGACCCCGCTCTACGACGACATTGCCGTTGCCATCCACCGCGTCGGTGGCCAACGTCCGCGCGTAGGCGGAGGTCTCGATGTGCTGATCGCGAACCAGGGAGCCATCGGCC
>JAAEPF010000092.1 GCA_024222295.1 Actinomycetes bacterium | reverse complement strand
GTGTAAGCAGCTCGGCGAAGGCACGACCGGCGCGGTGGAGGCGCTGGAGCAGAGGGCCTTGACGGGCTTGAGCGGCGGCAAGGTCGGCGGCGAGAGCAGCACACCTCTGCTGAAGAGCGGCCACAGACTGGGACAGCTCGGCTTCGCGGACGGTGAGGGGCGGCTGCTCTGTGCCTGCGGCCGCGGGCCCCGTGGCGGGGACGAGGGCATCGGTGCGCCTGGCCAGGTGGTGGACCAGCGCAGTGCGGCGATCCGTGTGCTGGCGGCCGTCGCCCTTGAGAGGCGACTGGAGGGTAACACGCGGTCCCAGGGCTGAAGCCGCTAGGGCCACGCCCCGTGAGGACGGAGGAGCCGCAGCCTCGCACCCAGCAACAATAAAAGCGTGGACGGGGTGCGACGGCCTGACTGGCTCAGTGCCCTGCGGGGGGGCTGGAGCCGCCCCCGCGGGCTGGCGCTGGTGGGGGGACGGGGTGGGTGGCACGGGGGGACCAATCATGATGCCGTGCGAGGGCTCGGAGGTCGGCCGCGTGGTCGGGTGGCGTCTCGATGGAGCGGCATCGTCGGCAGCGTGGGGTGTCGGCGGGGCGTCGTCTATGCTGCCACTCAATCCGAGGGGATCATAAAGGTCCTCGTCGGCGTCTTGACGGTGAGCGACGTCATCATGTGGGTGCGATGTCGCTCTCGGTGGCGGAGTCGAGGTGGGCGTCGAGAGGCTGCCCGACGGGGCAGGGTTGGCGCTGGCTGGCCCGTCGTCCAGGAAGTCTAAACCCCCGCCGAAGCCGAACGGGTCGTCCTCCTGTTCGTCGTGCAACGCCCGTTGGGCCTCGGCCCAAAGCTCATCCGGGTTCTGCGGGATGTATGGTCCAGCCGCGGGTGGTGCCTGGTCCGACAGCAGGGGGTTCGGTTCCATTTTGCTGAGTTCCGCTGCTGTAAACCCAGCCCTGCGGTGTGGGAGCGGCAGGGTACGGTGTCTGCGCTCGTAGATAGCGACAGCGACCCCGTGAAGCACGGTCGCTTGGCGATGTCGTGTTTTG
>JAAEPF010000091.1 GCA_024222295.1 Actinomycetes bacterium | reverse complement strand
CCGTAGTCCGCACCCCGGGCCACCGACGCGCCGGCCCCAGCCAGAGTGCGCGGGAACCGGAACCCGAAGGGGAGCCCGCGCGGCGCCCCCGCGGCGCGTTCAGGCCCCAGCCATGGGCTCCTGGTGGCGCTGCATCCATGGGCTCCTGGTGGCGCTGCGACGCATCAGGAGCGCGGAAGTCGCGACAAACAGTCCACAAGCCCCAACGGAATGGCCATTTCGGCCCGGATAGGTCATCCGACCTATTCAGGTACCCCCGATCTGCACCGAAGTTCTGGTCAGAGGCAAACGCCTCGAAGCACCAGCACAAAGCACATTCGGAAAAGCCCACACTCAAGGAGTACAGACAATGGTTCAGATCGATTTCATCAAGGCTTGGCTCGAGGCTCAGGTTCGCACCGAGCGTGGCGCATCCCTCGTGGAGTACGCACTGCTCGTGGCCCTGATCGCCGTCGCATGCATCGCCGCGATGTCGTTCCTCAAGGGCGGCATCGAGACCAACTTCTCCTCGGCTGGCTCCGAGCTGACCTGATCAGCGAAGACCAACCAGAGTTACGTTGCGGTGGGGCCCTTCGGGGCCCCACCGGCCGTTTTGGGCCCGGGTCCCACGAGCAGTCGGCCTTGGTCGGCGGGCAGCGTTTCAGCCTCGGGATCCGTCGACGAGGCGCATCCCGCTGGGGTCGAGCAGGCCGTCGTCGACCGGCAACTCCACCGCGAACTGCATCCGGTTCGCCGGCACGACGTGTTCGGACACGAGCACCGGACGACCGTCGGAGTTGCGGGTGATCCGCTCGACCACGAGCACGGGCGACCCGGTGGCGATGTCGAGCAACTCCGCGTCCCCGGGCCGGGCGGCATCGGCACCGATGGTCTGGGTCGCTCCACCGAGCGCCACCGGCAGCTGTTCCAGGAACGACGACCGTTCCACGTCGTCGCGGCTGAGCGAGGCTCCGAGTTCCTCCGGGCACCACACCGTCACCCTCGCGAGGGGCGAGTCGTCGCCCATCTGGACGCGCCGCACCTCCAGCACGGTCTTCTCACCCAGGAGCTCGCGCACCCGAAGCGGTGACTCCACGAATCCGAAGTCCACGATTCGCCTCTTCGAGGAGACTCCCGCGGCGGCCAGCTGCGCGTCGATCGTGGCCAGGCGCGACAGGTCCTGGCGAAGCGGCTCGGCGCACACCGACCAGCCGAATCCCTGCCTCGACTCAACCAGACCCTCGGCGCGCAGCTGTTCCAGTGCTCGGCGGATGGTGACCCGGCTCGCCTCGTAGCTCGCCGACAGGTCCGACTCGGAAGGAAGCAGGCGGCCGTCGGTGAACTCGCCGTCGGCGAGCCTGCTGCGCAGGTCTTCTGCGATCTGCTGGTAGCGAATGGCCCTCACGAACATGTATTGTACTTGTATTGTCCGCTGAGCGGGCGGAATCCCGAGCCGGAATCCGCCCCCCGAAGGAGGAACCATCATGGCCGTCACCGCTTCCACCCCGATCGAACTCGTCAGGGCCGCCTACGAGAAGTTCGACCAGCGCATCGATCCCACCCGGGAGCGCCTCGGGCGCCCACTAACCCTGGCGGAGAAGATCCTGGTCGCCCACCTCGATGACCCGGCCGAGGAATTCGAGAGGGGCACCACCTACAACGACCTGCGTCCCGACCGGGTAGCGATGCAGGACGCCACCGCCCAGATGGCGCTGCTCCAGTTCATGACGGCCGGCCTGCCCGAGGTGGCTGTGCCTTCCACAGTGCACTGCGACCATCTAATCCAGGCCAAGGAAGACGGCAAGATCGACCTGCTCGCCGCCGAGCAGGGCAACTCGGAGGTCTACGACTTCCTCGAGTCCGTTTCCGCCAGGTACGGCATCGGCTTCTGGAAGCCGGGCTCGGGAATCATCCACCAGGTCGTACTCGAGCAGTACGCCTTCCCGGGCGGGATGATGATCGGCACCGACTCGCACACCCCCAACGCCGGCGGCCTCGGCATGATCGCGATCGGTGTGGGCGGCGCAGATGCGGTCGACGTAATGACCGGGTTCCCGTTCAACGTGCGCTGGCCGAAGATGATCGGCGTGCAGCTCACCGGTGAGCTCAATGGCTGGTCCTCACCCAAGGACGTGATCCTCAAGGTCGCCGACATCCTCACCGTGAAGGGCGGCACCGGGTCGATCGTGGAGTACTTCGGTCCCGGCGCCAACTCCATCTCTGCCACCGGCAAGGCCACCATCTGCAACATGGGCGCCGAGATCGGTGCCACCACGTCGGTGTTCGGCTACGACGACGCCATAGGCCGCTACCTCAAGTCCACCGGCCGCGAGGAGATTGCCGATGCAGCCGACGCCGTGGCGCACCACCTGCGCTCCGACGACGCCGTGATGGAGGCACCCGAGAAGCACTACGACCAGGTCATCACGATCGACCTCTCCACACTCGAGCCGCACATCAACGGCCCGGCAACGCCCGACCTGGCCCGCCCGGTGGGCGCTCTCGGCGCAGAGGCCGCCGAGAACGGCTGGCCGATGGAGCCGTCGGCCGCGTTGGTCGGCTCGTGTACCAACTCGTCATACGAGGACATCTCCCGTGCGGCGTCGATCCTGCGCAACGCGGCCGACGCCGGACTGAAGGTGAAGACTCCCCTGCTCATCACCCCGGGCTCCGAGCAGGTGCGCGCCACCATCGCGCGCGACGGCCTGCTCGAGGTGTTCGAGGCGGCCGGCGCCACGGTGCTGGCCAACGCTTGCGGGCCTTGCATCGGCCAGTGGTCGCGCCCCGAGTCGGTCACGTCCGAGCCAAACACGATCGTCACCTCCTACAACCGCAACTTCCCGAAGCGCAACGACGGATCCGCCAACACGCTCGCTTTCGTCACCTCACCGGAGACGGTCGTGGCGCTGGCGCTCGCCGGCACGCTCGACTTCAATCCGCTCACCGACACGCTGACCAACGATGCAGGCAACGAGGTCAGCCTCGTGGTGCCCGTGGGTGACGAACTGCCCTCCGCCGGATTCACCCCCGGCGAGTCGGGCTTCATCGCTCCCCCGGCCGATGGCTCCGGCGTGGACGTCGTGGTCAGCCCCACCTCGGAGCGACTCCAGCTGCTGACGCCCTTCGAGGCCTGGGACGGCCAGGACTACCTGGACCTCCCGATCCTGCTGAAGGCCAAGGGCAAGTGCACCACCGACCACATCTCGATGGCCGGACCCTGGCTCAAGTACCGAGGCCACCTCGAGAACATCTCGGGCAACCTGTTCCTCGGTGCTGTCAACGCGTTCACCGATGCGGTCGGTGAGGGCAAGGACCAACTGGACGGCGAGACGAAGTCGTTCCCCGACATCGCGCGCCACTACCACGAGGCCGGCCAGCCCTGGGTCGCCGTGGGTGACGAGAACTGGGGCGAGGGCTCGAGCCGCGAGCACGCCGCCATGGAGCCACGCTTCCGTGACGCCAAGGCCATCATCGTGCGCTCGTTCGCCCGCATCCACGAGACCAACCTCAAGAAGCAGGGAGTACTCGGACTCACCTTCGCCGAGCCGGGCACCCACGACGCGATCGACCAGGACGACCGGATCAGCATCACCGGCCTGACCGAGCTGGCCCCGGGCAAGCCGGTGCGCTGCGAGCTGACCAAGCCCGACGGTTCGACGCTCGAGTTCCACTGCAACCACACGATGAGCCAGGAGCACATCGACTGGTTCCGCGCCGGCAGCGCCCTCAACATCATCCGCCAGCGCACCCAGTCCTGACCCGCCGGCGCCACACGACTGTTCGATCAACTCCAGCAACGCAGCTGCCCCGGACGCGCCACGCGACCGGGTGCGGTTCAGTCGGTGCCGGGGCGCCGGTCGGACTCGTGGCCGGCGGCTTCGTCGACGTCGGCGGGCACCTTGCCGTCTGGGTAGGTGGCCGCGAGTTCCTCCTCGGTGGGCTCGCGCTGCTCGCGGGCTTCTGCGGGCAACAGATCGACGATTGCCGCCATCATCGCGGCCGTGTCCTCGTCGAGGTCATCACCCTTGATGTCCACCGGCTCGCCCACCCGGATGCGCACCGTGGGCGGAGCCAGCACGTTGGCCACGTTGGGAACCTTCGAGCTGCGCGGCCACACACGCTCGGTACCCCAGATACCCACCGGGACGATCGGCGCACCCGTGGCGTGCGCGAGCTTCACTGCACCCCACCGCCCCTTCAGCTCGGGGTCGAAGAAGGCGGGCCCGCGCGGGATGGTCCCCTGAGGCATCACGGCCACCATCTCCCCCGCGGCCAGAGCCTCCTCGGCGGCGTGCAGCGGCTCGTCGGAGCCGGTTCCGCGGTCCACCCGGATGCCGCCCATTGCCGCAGCGATGTCGCCCACCACCGGCGCGTCGAACACTTCCTTCTTGCCCAGGAAGCGGACCGTACGCCCACGGCGGGCGAGCGTGAAGCCAACCGCCAGCGGGTCGAAGTAGCTGCGGTGATTGGCCACGAGGATGGACTTACCGTGCAGCGGAATGCGCTCGAGTCCCTCGATGTCGAAGCGCACGTACGGGAAGGCCTGCGGTTGGGCGAGGTACTGCATTGCCTGCTGGGGCTCGACCCCGAGGAACTTGGGCACTCCGTCGGGCACGTCGAGGTGCATCACCGGCCAGCGCCGCAGGGTGGCCATCGCCAACATGCGCGGGTCGGGGTTGACCGCCGTGGGGTGCCCGACCACCGAGAGCAGCGGCACGTCGTAGAAGGAATCGGAATAGGCGTAGCTCGCGTCGAGGTCGATCCCGTTGGCCTCGGCGTACTCGGCGACTGCCTTCGCCTTGTCTCGGCCCCAGATGAACATGCCGTCGATGGTGCCGTCGTAGCGCCCTTCCTGTTGGCCGTAGCGGGTGGCGATCACGTCATCGAAGCCGAGGGCGTCGGCCAGCGGCTTCACGAGGTCGACCGGCGTGGTGGTGGCGATCACGAGTCTGCGACCCGCCGCCCGGTGCTCCTCGAAGATCGGCTTGGCATAGGGAACCACGGCCTCGGCGAGTGGCTCGGCGGCCATGTCCGCCGCGGCACGGACCAGATCGAGGCTCCAGCCCTTGGCCAGCCGGGCACCCTGGCGGGTGATCAGCATGGCCGGCCTGGTCTCGCCGATCGTGTTGAAGACCTTGAACACGAGTGATTCAAGCGGGTTGGACCCGCCGGACAAGAGGCCCACGTGGCGCAGTGCCTCGCTGATGTATGGCCCGGAGGCGCCGATCAACAGCGTGCGGTCAAGGTCGAAGAACGCCGCCCCCTGCGGCGCGCCGGACGTGGGCTCGGCAGAAGGATCTGAATCGGTGCGGTCGTCGGTCATCGCATTGGACGCTACAGGCAGCCCCGGACGATGTCCGCCCTAAAACGGGCTGAAGGACTGGCGGGGGGGCACCAGTCCTTCAGCAATGCGTCCCGGTTGGGGGGAAACCAGGGACGCTGCGCCAAGGGGGTCGGTTGGGGGGAACCGTCCGCGCCCTCAGGCGTTTTGTTGTGATCATCAAGTTAGCCAGTAGCAAGCAATCGGTCAACGCAATATGGTCGATATCTGTTATCGTTCTCAGCGATGGATCGTAAGCAGCTCCGAGCCCTGCTCGCCGTGTCCGAGCACAAGTCCTTCTCTGCTGCCGCCAAGGCGCTCGGAACCGTGCAATCCAACGTGTCCGCCCACATCAGCCGCCTCGAGTCCGATCTCGGCGTGACACTCATCGACCGGGCGACGACCGAGCCCACACCGGAGGGCCTCGCTGCACTCGAACGGGCCCGGCGGATCGAAGGCGAGTTCAACGCGCTCGACTCCGACCTCGCCTACCTGCGCGACGTGGTGGTCGGTGCTGTGAGCCTGGGTGTGATCGGCACCACCGCCCGCTGGCTGGTCGCCCCCCTGCTGCAACGACTGTGGGACAAGTACCCCGAGGTCCGCGTGGTCGTGCTGGATGCGCCTTCGAGTGCGCTCCTGCTCGGCACCACGAGCGGCACCGTGGACCTAGCCGTGATCAACCTCCCGGTCGAACACCCCGATGTGGACGTGCAGCCGCTGTTCACCGAGGACCGCGTGGTCATAGCCCCCGAGGGCCATCCACTGCACGACCGCGAGGAGGTCACGCTCACCGACCTCGCCGAGCACGAGCTGCTGCTCGAAGCTCCCGGCACCGCATTCCGCGATGTGCTCGACAGGGCGGCCACCGAGGCCGGCGTGGAGCTCCGGGCCCGTGCCGAGTTCGACGGCATGCGGCTGTTGGCCTCGCTCGCCTTCGGAGGCTTCGGCGCGGGGGTGGTGCCGGCATCCGCCACGAGCATGGGCCTCGCCAACGTAGGCCTGCAGGGACCGTGGCGCGCAATCCCGATCACAGGCGTGCCCCGCCGGTCGGTAGGCATGATCCGCCGACGCAGGGGCCTGCCATCGGCCGCAGCGAGGGTTGTGGCGGAGACGATCGGCGAGGTGATCCTCGAGGAACACGCAAAGGTGCCGGGCATCGATCCCGACGAGTGAGGTCGTCCACGCTGCGGCCCGAATGGAAACACTGTTCCGTTGTGCGCGCAGCCAGACGCTGTTGCGCCACAGCACTGATGTGCAGTGCATCCGCGGCGATTAGGGAATCCCCTGGGAGCGCCTAGGATGGGTGGGTACGCCCCTCAGGAGAATCCAGTGCCCGAAACCATCACGATCACCGACAACCGCACTGGCGACAGCATCGAGGTTCCCATCGACCAGGGTGGTGCGGCTGCCACGGAATGGAGCAAGCTGCTTCCCGGTGTGTGGTTCCATGACCCGTCCTTCGGAGCCACGTCGGCCGCTGCATCCGCCGTCACCGAGCTCGACGGCGCCGAAGGCATCCTCCGCTACCGCGGCTACCCCATCGAGCAGCTCGCTGAGCACTCCAGCTACCTCGAGGTCGCCTACCTGCTGATCTTCGGGGACCTCCCCAGCGCCGAGGAGTTCGAGGCCTGGCGCTACGAGATCACACACCACACGTTCATCCACGAGAACGTGCGCAAGCGGTTCATGGAGGGCTTCCACCACGACGCCCACCCGATGGGGATCCTCGTGTCCACCGTCGCGGCGCTGTCGACCTTCTACCCCGAGGCAAAGGACATCGAGAACCGCGAAGTGCTCATGAAGCAGGTCGTTCGGCTGATCGCCAAGATGCCCACCCTCGCAGCCGGCGCCTACCGCCACAGCGTCGGCATGCCGTTCGTCTATCCCGACAACAGCCTCGACTTCGCGGCCAACTTCCTGTCGATGATGTGGAAGACCGCCGAACCCCGCTACGACGCCAACCCGGTGTTGGCCAGGGCACTCGACGTGCTGTTCATCCTGCACGCGGACCACGAGCAGAATTGCTCCACCACCGCCATGCGCACGGTCGGCTCCGCACACGCGGATCCCTACATCTCCACCGCGGCTGCTGCCTCGGCCCTGTACGGCCCCCGCCACGGTGGCGCCAACGAGGCCGTGATCCGCATGCTCAACGAGATCGGCAGCGCCGACAACGTCGCCCGTTACGTCGAAGAGGTGAAGCGGGGCGAGAAGCTGCTGCAGGGATTCGGGCACCGCGTCTACAAGAACTACGACCCCCGCGCCACGATCATCAAGCGCACCGCTGATGAGGTGTTCGAGGTCACGGGCAAGAACCCGCTGCTCGACATCGCGCTGGCGCTCGAAGAGGTCGCCCTGAGCGATGACTACTTCATCAGTCGCAAGCTGTACCCCAACGTCGACTTCTACTCCGGGTTGATCTACCAGGCCATGGGCTTCCCGATGGACATGTTCACGGTTCTCTTCGCGATCCCGCGCACAGCGGGCTGGCTGTCGCACTACATCGAGTTGCTCGACCAGAACAGCCGCATCTACCGCCCGCGGCAGGTCTACACGGGTTCCGAGCAACGCGACTACGTGAACATCGTCGACCGCTGAGCGGACACCCCTAGTTGTACGCGGTCATCTTCACCTCCAAGCTGCGCGATCCTGCGCCCGGCTACGACGAGACCTCGGCCCGCATGGAGGAACTCTGCCGCGAGCAGCCCGGGTTCGTGTCGATCGAATCGGTGCGCGGCGCCGACGGGGTGGGCATCACTGTGTGCAGGTGGGAGTCACTCGACGCGATCGCTGCTTGGAGTGCGAACCCCGAGCACGCCGAGGCACAACGCCGCGGCGCACAGGAGTGGTACGAGACCTACGAGACCACCGTGTGCGAAGTGGCCGTGCGCTGAGCCGGAGCGGACCACTCAGGGCTGCAGGACCACCTTGCCGACCGTGGCGTTCGCTGCGACCAGTTCATGTGCCTCTGCCACCTCCCACAGCGACATGCGGCGGTCGATGACCGGGCGGAGCGTTCCCGCGTCGAAAAGCGGCAGGAGGTCGTGCTCACAGCGCCGGGAGACCGCGATCTTCTCCTCGACCGGGCGGCCCCGCAGCACCGTGCCTGTGAGTGACAGGCGCTTCGGCAACAGGTCTCCGACGTTGACCTCGGCCTTTCCGCCGCCCATCACGCCGACCTGGATGATGTGACCGCCAACCGCGGACACCCTCACGTTGCGCTGCACGTAGTCGCCGCCGATCACATCGAGCACCACGTCGACCCCGTGGCCATAGGTGGCCTGGCCGACCTCTGCCACGAAGTCCTGCGACGTGTAGTCGACCACGAGGTCTGCACCCAGCTCGCGGCAGGCCTCGACCTTGCCCGCCGAGCACGTCACCGCCACCCGGGCGCCGACTGCCCTGCAGATCTGTATGGCGGCCGTTCCCACACCCGATGCTCCGGCGTGAACCAGCGCCCAACCACCGGCGCCGAGTCCGCCCTGCAGCACGAGCGCGTCGTACGCCGTGATGAAGACCTCAGGGATGGCACCGGCGTCGGGCAGGCCGACAACGGTTGGAACCGGCATCAGCTGGCGCTCGTGCACAGCCACCTTCTCCGCATAGGCACCGCCGCCGACGATGGCCATGACCTCATCGCCCTCTGACCACCTGGTCACGCGCTCACCGACTGCGGCCACCCGGCCCGCGAGTTCCATGCCGGGGATCTCGTGTTCCATCGGCGGCCCCGGGTAGAGGCCCATGCGCTGCAGGAGGTCGGCACGGTTGACCGCCGTGGCGGCGATGTCGACCAGCACCTCGTCGGCAGCGGGTGTGGGGTCGGGCACCTCCATCGGGGTGAGGACTTCGGGGCCGCCATATGACTCGAGAACAATCGCTCGCATGGCCCGGAACAGTAGCGGCGCGCAAGGATTGGCAGATGGGCACCCCAGACAGCCTCGACTTCCACCTACCTGCGGAGCTCGTGGAACTCGCCGCACAAGCCCGTGAGGTGGGCGCCGCCGCCACAGCAGACCTGGAAGTGACCGAGGACTCCTGGCTCATCGGAACGTCGCGCGAGTTCTCCCTCCAACTCGCAGAGCTGGGCTGGTTGGGCATGACATGGCCCGTCGAGTGGGGCGGCCATGGTCGTAGTGCCCTGGAACGCTTCGTGGTGTTCGAAGAGCTGATCTCAGCAGGCGCACCGATCGCCACCTCGTGGTTCGCGGACCGCCAGATCGGCCCGACGCTGCTGCAGTTCGGCAACGACGACCAACGGCGTCGTTGGCTCGGGGACATCGTGGCGGGCACCTCGGCCTGGTGCATCGGCATGAGCGAGCCCGACGCCGGCTCCGACGTGGCCTCCATCCGCACCCGAGCGGTGCACCGCCACGGCCCCGCCGGCGGCGAGTGGGAGGTCGACGGGGCGAAGGTCTGGACCTCGGGTGCCGCAGAGGCCGACTGGTGCTACCTCATCGCCCGCACCGACCCCGACGCCCCACCCCACGCCGGGCTGTCGGAGTTCGTGGTGGACATGTCGTCGCCCGGCATCGAGGTGCGGCGCATCACCGACGCCACGGGCAACGAGCACTTCTGCGAGGTGCTGCTCGACTCCGTGGCCGTACCTGACGCCAACCTCGTCGGGGAGCCCAATGGAAGCTTCCGCCAGGTGATGCGCCAGATGGAACATGAGCGCGGCGGCATCGACCGGCTGGTGTCCAACCGGCGGCTCTACCTGGACGCGCTGGAAGCTGCCGACCGGACGGATCCCCGGGTACGACAGAGGATCGCTGCCCTGGAGTCGGGCTACCTGATCGGGCGCAACATGGTGCTTCGCGAGGTGATGGGACAGGCCCCCGTGGGTTGGTCGTCGGTGACCAAGACCATGTGCACCGAGTTCGAGCAGCGCGTGGCCGAGTTCTGCGTGGACGTGGCGGGCCCCGCAGCCATGGGTTGGAACCGGGTCTCGAGGGGCGTCTGCTACTCCCCCGCCTACACCCTCATGGGCGGCACCACGCAGATACTGCGCAACATCGTCGGCGAACGGATGCTGGGGCTGGCCCGCGAACCTCGCTGACCCCGCGCGACCCCACCACTTCTGAAGTGGCTGCGGGCACGTTCACGTCCAGTCGGCCGCTAGTCGAGCTTGCGCACGGGGAGGGACTTCTCGGGCGGACACACCTCGACGGTCACGTCGGCCACCCATGCGCCATCAACCGATGCGATCACGGGATCGGCCTCGATGAAACAGATCTCCTCCACCTGCTCCATCAGCTCGGCCAGTCGTTGCACCACACCGACGAGCGCCACCCGGTCGAGCGGGTCGGACAGGGCCCTGCCCACCGAGCTGGACGACACGAGCGACTGAGCGTCGTGGAGACTGAGCGGCAGCAGACCGAACTGGCGGTCGTCGAGCGCCGCCACGGGTCCGCCCAGGCCGACCTCGATCGTGCCACCGCCCGGAGTGCGACGCAGCACCACAGAGGCGTCGACGCCGCGTTCGATGTAGCGCTGCACGGCGGCTGGGTGCATGTCGGCGCCCAGCACGCTTTCCATCCGTTCCCATGTGGCCCGAAGGTCGGCTTCATCGGCAAGGTCGACGGCCACGCCGCTGGCCGCTGTGCGGGTACGCCGGTCACGCCGGTGCGCCTTGATCGCGACCGGCCAGCCGATCCGCTCCACGGCCGCCATGGCCGCGTCGGCATCCGCCACCACGTCGCGCGCTGCGATCGGCACTGCGAACGCCGAGAGCAGCCTCTCCTGCTCCTCGAGGGTGAGCTGCACCGACTCGTCGCGATCCTGTCGCGCCAGCGCAACGGCGGTGACCTCCCTCGCAGCGTCGATGTCGCACCCGAGCGGCGTCCCGGTCGGGACCTCGCGGTTGGATTCGCTCCACTGCCGATATCGGGCCAGGCGGCCGAGCGCCAGGGCTGCGTGCTCGGGAAACGAGTACACCGGCACCGAGTTGCCGTCGTCGCCGATCCTGGGGGTGCCGGCAGCGCCGAGCATCGTGGCAGCAAAGGTCACATCCGGGTGTCGCTGCGAGACCGCAACGACGGCATCGGCGATCTCCTGTGAGCGCTTCATCCGGGGCGGCGTGTGCACCAGCAGCACGCTGTGCACTTCAGGGTGCTGCGCAACCGCATCGAGGGCAGCGACGAAGTCACTTGTTCGAGCCTTGAAGGTGAGGTTCACGGGGTTCTGGTAGTCCGCGGCATTTCCCGGTCCCCCGCCGTTGCTGCCGTCAGCAGCAAGGTCGACCAGCTGCAGTCCGCTGCCTGCACATGCGTCAGCGGCCATGGCCACGGCGCCGTCGGAGTTGCCGACCACGGCCACCCCGGCACCGGCAGGTACCGGCTGATCGGCCATGAGGCGGCCCAGGTCGAACAACTGCTCGAGCGATCCGACGCTGATCACCCCGGTCTGGCGGGTCAGGGCCTCGACGCGCCGGAGGGCCTGTTGGGAATCGGACGCGCCGAGGAACACACTGCCGAGGGTTGCGACCGGCTTGCGCAACGCTGCCGCCCGGGCGGCGCGCACCAGCCGGGCGGGCAGTCCCGACGACCGCATGTAGAGCAGCACGGCATCGCTCGCCGCGTCGTCGGTCCAGTAGCTGAGCATGTCGGCAACACCAACGTCGGCCGGGTTCCCGGCCGCGACGAAGGTCGACACGCCCAGTTCCCGCCGCTGGGCCTCATCGAGGATCGCCGCGGCGAGCGTTCCCGACTCGGCGAACACTGCGACGTGCCCGCTCGGGGGCCAGCCGGTCGCCACGGTGGCGTGCAGACTCACGTCCGGGTCGGTGTTGACCAGCCCCAAACAGTTGGGGCCGAGCACCCGCACACCATTGCGACGGGCCACCTCGACCACACGATCCTGCAACGCAGCGCCCTGAGGGCCGGACTCCGCGAAGCCGGCCGAGTGGATCAGGATCGCACCCACCCCCGCATCGGCACAGCGCTCCACGATGGCGGGGACCCGTTCCGCCTCAACGGCCACGATCGCCAGGTCGGTGCCCCGTGGGATCTCGTCGAGTGCCGCAACGCCCTGCGGAGGATCACTCTCGGCCTGCCCGGTCGCTGCGGCGCCGGTGCGAACCATGCAGAGTTCGCCGCGATATCCGCCCCACACGATCGCCTCCACTGCTGCTGCCCCGAGACCTCCGGGGGCCCAACTGCCCAGTACGGCGACCGACTCGGGACGGAGCAGCCGCTGGACAGTGGCGGCCTCGGCCTGTCGTTCCCTGCGGTCAGCCGCCGCGGTCGACTCGTCAGTCGGGTCGATCGCGAACGACAGGGCCACGACTCCGTCCTCGATGCGTGATGACACATCGAAACCGGCCCTCGCGAACACGCTGAGCATCTTGCGGTTGTTGGGCAGCGTGGAGGCGCTGAACCTGTGCAGCCCGTTGTGGCGCGCTGCCGCCGCCAGGTACTCGAGCATCACCGTTGCGAGGCCGCGGCCGTTGTGGTCGTCGTCGACCAGGAACGCGACTTCTGCGGTGTCGGTTCCGTCATACCGTTCGTAGCGGGCGACCGCGATGATCTTGTCGCCGAGCACCCCCACGAACGCCATCCGGTCCTCGTAGTCGAGCTGCGTGAAGCGGGCCAGCTCCTTGTCCGAGAGGGTGGGGCGCGGCGACAGGAACCGGAAGTAGATGGACTCCGCCGACTGCCGTTGGTGGAACGCTCCGAGTTCCTCGGCGTCGGTGGGATGGATCGGCCGCACCCTCACGGTGTGGCCGTCGCGGAGTGCCACGTCGGCCTCCCACGAAGCTGGGTACTCGGGGGCGCCGGAGGCAGCTGCTTCGGCCACGGGGCGCGCTCAGGCGTCCAGTTCCGCAGACAGCATCCCGGCCAGCACGACCGGCTGGTCGCCCTGGATGCTGTGGCCTGCGGCCTCGACCATCTCGACACGCGCCGCAGGGCGCTGGCGCCTCAACTCCGCCACATCGTCGTCGTCGACAACGGGGCTGTCCGCTCCGCGGGTGAGCAGATAGGGCATCTTCGTGGCCGCGACGTCGGCCCAGAGATCGTCGCGCTCGGGGAACGGGGTGCCGCCGTCGGGCTGCGCCCGGTCGTAGTTCCACTCCCAGGATCCGTCATCCAGGCGGTGCGCGTTGTGCAGGATGCCACGGCGAAGCGAGGTCTTCGATCGAGTCGGGTTGAACTCCACCGTGCGCTCGAAGATCTCGCTGAAGCTGGCGAAGGTCTGCGGCCCAGCGATGAAGTCGTGGATCTCCTTGGCCTTGTCGCGCGTGACGCCCGGGGTGATGTCCACCACGACCTGGCGGGTCACGAGGTCCGAGTTCAGCTTGGAGACGCGGTTCGCGGTGAGTCCACCGAGCGACATCCCGACGAGCAACACCGGCTGTTCGAGCACCGACTCGAGCGCCGCCAGCACGGTGTCGGCGTTGCTGTGCGGGTCATAGCGGCCGTCCTTTCGCCACAGCGAGCGGCCGTGACCCGGCAGGTCCACGGCCAGCGCGGGAGGCTGGCCCATCGCCAGCGCGACCGTGTCCCAGGTGTGCGCGTTCTGTGCGCTGCCGTGCAGGAACACGACCTCCGGGTGACCGCTGCCCCAGCGCAGCATCGACAAATCTCCCAGGTCGCCCGCGGGCACTTGCACGCGTTCCACTTCCGCCTGACCGTCCCACGCCAGGTCGTACTCGGCGCAGTTCTCGGAAAACCACGCGAACTCGTCGTACAGGAAGTCCTCGGCATCGGGATCGATCCCGTCACCCAGGTCGGCCGCGTTGGCGCCCGGTGGGGCGTCGTTGTCACTCATGGCCAACATCATTCCATGGGCGGGCACACCGATCCGGGGGCGCTGCTCGGTGATTTGCCATGACCCGGTGAACCCGATTCACTTTGGATCGGTACACGCACCTGTAACGGGGCGGGATCCGAGGGTTCCAAGGGCACCGAGGGGAAACGATGTCACGATCGATCACAAAGCTTGGGCTGTGCGCACTGGCAACCACCGCGTTGTTGGCATCCGCCTGCACCACCTCCGACGAGGCGGCAGAGCCATCGGTGCTCGGGGCCGATACCGCCCGGGCGACATTCTCCACCAATGCGAGCGTTGGCCAGTTGACGGTCACGGGGGCCGAACCAGGTGTGGAGCTCACCCTCTACTCCGACGCAGAGGAAGTCGTCTCCGGCAATGCCGACGACGAGGGCGCCCTTATCTTCCGCGAGCTTGATGCAGGCGAGTACCGCGTCGCAGCCGAAGCCACCGACGACAACGAGGAGCAGGTCACCGGGACCGTCGAGTTGCCGACCCTCGAGGAGTCACTCCCCGAGCGTGACTTCTACGCGGGCCAGACCCTGGAACCCGGCTACACCTACATCGAGACCCGCGACGGCACCCAGCTGTCGGCCTCGGTTTACCTGCCAGGGCCGGCCGAGGACGGCCCCTACCCCACCGTGGTCGAGTACTCCGGGTACGACCCGGCCAAGCCCGGGGGCAACCTGCTCGAGTCCAACGCGGAGAAGCTGGAGGAGCTCGGCATCGACGCGGAGTCGCTGTGCGAGACCGTCGAGTTCCTCTGCAACGCGCCGGCACAGCCCAGCTCGATCATCGCGCTGGGGATGGGTTACGCAGTTGTGGCGGTCAACGTGCGCGGCACCGGCTGCTCCGGCGGCGCCTACGACTACAACGAACCGCTGCAGACCCTCGACGGCTACGACGTGATCGAGACCGTCGCCTCCCAGGACTGGGTCTACGACAACAAGGTCGGCATGGTGGGGCTGTCCTACCCGGGCATCACGCAACTGTTCGTGGCCCGCGCCCAGCCTCCGAGCCTCGCGGCGATCACGCCCCTGTCGGTGATGGACGACACGGTTCGTGGCCTCCTCGCCCCCGGCGGCATCCACAACGAGGGCTTCGCCCTCTCATGGGCCGAGCAGGTGCTGGAGAAGGCCGAGCCACTGGGCCAGGGCTGGGAGGAGGAGCTCATCGAGGACGGCGATGCCCAGTGCGCAGAGAACCAGAAGCTCCGCGGCCAGAACGTCGACGTCACCGAGGTGGCGCTTTCCTACGACCACTACCCGCCGGAGCTGGGCGACTGGTACAACCCGAGCGTCTTCGGTGAGGACATCGAGGTGCCGATCTTCCTGTCGGGCTCCTTCCAGGACGAGCAGACCGGTGGCCGGTTCCCGCTCCTGTGGGACAAGTTCCCCAACTCGCCGCTGGTGCGCTTCAGCATGTGGAACGGCGCCCACGCCGACGGCTTCGCGCCGATGAACCTGTCGGAGTGGAAGGCATTCCTCGATCTCTACGTGGCCGACCAGGTGCCCACGATCCCACCGATCATGAACCTGCTTGCCCCGATCCTCATGGAGGACGTGTTCGGCGCCACCCTCGAGCTCGAGGCGGTGCCCTACTCGGAGTTCGACACCGTCGAGGAGGCACGAGCGGCCTACGAGGCCGAGAAGCCCGTGAGGCTCATCCTCGAGAACGGCGCCTCGGACCCCGAGCAACCGGGCGCACCCGGCGGCACTGCCGAGTACCGCTTCGACCAGTGGCCGCCCGCCGATGTGTCGGCCCTCCCGTTCTACCTCAACGCGGATGGCACGCTCACCGAGGCCGAACCGCTCGATGACGGCGGCGCGTCGCGCTACGACGTCGACGGCGAGCTCGCCGAGACAGTCACCCTGCCGGGTGGCAGCGGCGACGCCTTCAAGGCATTGCCGGACTACGAGTGGGCCCAGGAGCCTGCTGGCAGCGCCGCTGTGTTCGTGTCCGAGCCGCTGACCGAGGACCTCGCCCTCGCCGGGTCGGCCTCTGCCGACCTGTTCATCCGCTCGTCGGCTCCCGAAGCCGACATCGGGGTGACCCTGTCCGAGGTCCGCCCCGATGGCCAGGAGGTCTACATCCAGTCCGGCGTGCTGCGCGGCTCGATGCGGGCCACCGAGGACAACTCGACAGAGCTCTGGCCCAACCACAGCGGCTACGAGGAAGACGCCTCCCCGATGCCGGTCGACGAATTCACAGAGGCGCGGGTCGAGATCTTCCCGTTCGCACACGTTGTGCGTGCCGGATCGAGGATCCGCCTGTCCGTGCACACACCTGGCGGAGACCGTGTGCGCTGGGCCTACATCCTCGCCGACGGGCAAGAGGGCGCCAGCTTCGATGTGGCGCACAACGCCGAGATGGCGTCACGGCTCGTGCTGCCCGTCACGTCGTCGATCACCGGCTACCCGGCGGAACTGCCACCGTGCCCCGGCTTGCGTGCCCAGCCGTGCCGGGAGTTCGCCGACTACCTGAACACGCCTGCCAGCTGACGCAACCCCGAGCGCACCGTTCGCTGCGTGCGCTCGGTCACATCCCAGGCCGCTTCGACCACTGCGCCGACTGCCGCGCCCACAGCATTGCCGACTGGCTCGGCGGTCGCTTCGACAGCCCCGGCGACACCTTCGGGCTCGCGGTCCTCAAGCAGCTCGTCCTTGAGCAGCGTGAAGTTGTCCCAGTCCTTGAACACGGTGAGCTTGTAGTCGCACCCGGGTGGGAACACGTTGCCCTCGAGGTACACCGGGCCATGCTCGGTGAGCAGCACGTCCCAGCTGATCTCCACGTGTGCGGGCAGCTCGTTGTGCATGGCGATGCAAGCCTCGATCACCTCGTCGAGTTCCGGCACCGCGATTCCTTCCCACCTGCCGTCGCTGTCGGCCCGGATCGGACGGCCGACGCTGCTGGTCTCGTAGTCGACGAGGTGCGTGTCGAGGTCGAAGTAGGCGGTCGAGTTGGACCCATCGGGTGCAGGCAGGAACACCGCTGCGATCAGTTCGGCCTCCTTGTCGACGTTGAGGGTCATCACGCGGAACGACCCCGTAGGGAATGGCTCGCGCATGCGCTCGAAACGCTCGATCACTGCTTCGCCGTAGGTGTCTTCCAGCCACGCGACCATCTCGTCGCGGGTCCACTGGTCGGGTTCCTCGTCCGACTTCTCCGGATCGTCGCAGCGGTAGAGCTGGTCGTCCGCGTCCCACATGATCGTGCGCAGCATCTGGCCGGCACCGCCCTTGGTGGGCTTCACCACGAAGTCACCGAAGGGCACCTCGCCCTTGATGACACCGTTGGCGATCACTCCGTGCTGCAGCGTCGACTGGTGGCCCTCGGGCAGGTTGCGCTCGAAGAAGTCGTGCCAGAACACCTTGGAGCTGTGCCGCAGCGCCTGGGCGGGGCTCCAGCCCATCTGGTGTTGCTTGTAGCTGTGCATCGTGAACATGGTGACGAGCATCACGTTGTAGTTGGCCCAGCCCATGAACGTAAACGGCTCGAACAACGGCGGAATCTCCGCCCCGCGCACCTTGCTCAGGTACGGGGGCATCGTTGCCACCGCTGCGAGCGACACGAATGGGGTCACCGCCATGCCCACCGGGGTGAGCGCAGACATCCACGGTGCGGCGTGGTCGCCGGTCTCCTCGTTGGTGACCCGGTAGATGAGGCTCTGGTAGAAGTGCTTCATGCCGTGGTACGCGACCACGGGATGGCCGGCGACGAGGGTGTAGTAGGCACGCCAGACCCGCCCGGTGTCCGACGGATAGCCCTGGTACTGCCAGTTGGCGGCATCGGGCTGGCCGCGGCGGGCGAAGTAGTCGGGCCACAGCGGATCACGGCTGATGGGCGCCACGACCTCGACTTGCTCCCCGGCGGGTTCCGGCTCAGCGGGTTCCTGTGCGACCGGCTGACCGGTTCGCTCTCGGTCCGTGATGCTCATCGCATTCCCTTTCAGCAATGCAACGACTGCCCCGGCTGCCCGCCGCCGCCACAGCGATCGTTGCGCCTCCCACATTTTTACCGATTGAAGGATCTCGCCGCTGCAGCGGTGCAACCGGCGCCCTGACAGCGACGACATCGGCAAGACTGAGGTGGTGGAGCTTGCCGAAGCACTGGAATGGGCCGCCGGGAGGGGTACCGGCACACTGATCACACTGCGCTCGGACGGGCGGGCGCAGTCCTCTGACATCGCGTATGTGGTCGACAGCGACTCGATGCTGATCTCGGTCACCGCGGACCGGGCCAAGACCGCAAACATGCGTCGCGATCCGAGGATCGTCGTGCACGTTTCCCATCCGACATCGTGGTCGTACGTCTCGTTCGACGCCCTGGCCGAGTTGTCACCTGTCGCCGCTTCCACCGACGACGAGACCGTCGACCGCCTCGTCGCCTACTACGAGACGATGCGCGGTGAACCACATCCCGACTGGGACGAGTACCGCCAGGCAATGGTCGATGACAAGCGGCTGCTCGTGACCGTGCGGCCGCAGTCGGTCGTGGGGATGATCAACGGCTGATCAACCGTTGCCGCACACATCGGTGTCGTACTGCTCGAGCACCGTGAAGGCATTGGCCACGTCAGGTCGGTTGTAGAGCTCGTCCATGTCGACGCTGTCGTCGTCGACCAACTGCTTCATCACATCAGCCCAGATGGCCACCTCTGCGGCGACTTGGGGTGGAGCCACCGCCGCGATCCTGTCGACAGTGTCGGTGAACTGCTCAGAGGAGGTGTTGGGGTCTGCGAGCCTCGCGGTCACCTCGGTGACCTGCTCACAGAACTCGCTGGGACTCAGCGCAGGGCCGTCCGGTCCCCCGCCACCGCTACCGGAGCCCGAGTCGCCGGCTCCATCATCGCCATTGCCGGCACCCTCGCTGCCGGAGCCCTTCGATGCGCTCCCGTCGGAACCGGCCGAGGAGCTGCCATCGCCACCTTCTGGGTCATCGGCTTCGACCGTGGCCTCGCCACCGCTGGACCCATCGCCGCTCGAGGACTGATCCCCGGATGCCTCGCGTTGGTCGGAGGTGGCCGAGTCCGCGGCCTTGTCAGAGCTGCAACCGGCCGACACTCCCATGGCCAGGAGCACCACGCCCACGACCGACAGCAATCTGTGCGACCTCACCACGCCCTCCCGGGTTGCCGCCGTACTTGAGTGGTGGGCGTAACAGGACTTGAACCTGTGACCTCTTCCGTGTCGAGGAAGCGCTCTAGCCAACTGAGCTATACGCCCGGGGAGATGTGAGAGTAGCAGCAGCCCGTCGCGATGCCGGAACCGGCATCGGTGCACGCTCAGCGCGCAGCGTCGTCGGGGTCGTTCTGGGGCAGCACCGTGCCCAGCAGGACCATCAGCACGATGCCTGCCATGGTGAGCACCCAGATCCCCATTCCGGGGCCCGTACGACTGTTGGTGTCGCCAAGCGCCCACTCCAGCACGGGCAGCACGATCAACGCTGCTGATCCGACCCGTGCCCACCGTCGGCCGAGCTTGCGTCGACCCATCACCAGCAGCACCCCGCCGACCGCGAGGCACACGGCGATCAGGATCGCCACCCACCCGCGCCCGAAGGACCCGTCTGCATAACGCCAGCCGTTCTCGTCGGGGTTGAGGCCGGGGCCGAAGTCGCGCCACGACATGAGCGAGGCGAGAGCCGTGACCACAGAGGCGACGAGCAGCACGGCAGCCACCACGAGGTCGCGGGCCATCGACTGCTTGGGCGGTTGCTCCGCTACCGCTGGGGTGCCGCCCAGCGGAGAAGACGACACGAACCGACCCGACGGTGGAACCTGGGGCACCACGGGCGCATCCGGAGGCGCCCACTGTTGGCCCGGCTGTTCCATTGGTCCAGCATGCCAGAGCAGCGCACCTGGCCCACCGAGGCAGACTCCCTCTGCCAAGCGGATACTCAAGAACGCCCGTCGCGACAGGGCGAGCCCCGCCACGACGGGCGTTCCAGATCGAGGCGACGACGGGAATCGAACCCGTGTACACGGCTTTGCAGGCCGCTGCCTAACCACTCGGCCACGTCGCCAACGGCCCAAGGTTAGCGGCCGGCCGACTCCGTCCCCTCACCGCAAACAGCCCCACAACGCAAACGGCTCCCGGTGATGCCCGGGAGCCGTTTCGATGGAGCGGACGACGAGATTCGAACCCGCGACCTCAACCTTGGCAAGGTTGCGCTCTACCAACTGAGCTACGTCCGCAAGGCGACCGACTGTACCAGCCCGGATGCCGTCCCGGACAAACCGCGAAGGACCGTTCTAGGCGCCCTGTGTGCCGGTCGAGCGGGTGGCCGTGGCCCGGATTCGCTCGGCCAGGTCGACCGCGGCGGTCACGTCTGTGATGTCGTCCACACCGGTGAGGCGGTCACCCTGCACGAAGGTGATCGAGGCGACGTCACGGTCGTGGCGAAGGTGCACGAGCAGGTCGGGGCCGGGGATGAACTGATCGACCAGCGGCTTCCAGCGCCTCGCATTGGCCACCAGCACACGTGTGCTGGTGAGGGCGATGACCGCCGGATGACCCAGCAGGTGGCCGGCCACCAAGCCGAGCACGACTTCCTGCTCACCAAGCAGCGCGCCACAGACGGCGATCGGTGTGTCGCAGCGCTCGCGGTCCTCGGCGGCGAGTGACTCAACCGCTATCGACAGGCCGTGCTCGTCGGGCGTCGGCCGGTGGGCATGATCCGCCGGCTGGCCGGCGACGGGCTCGGCCGAAGTCGCCGTGGGCGGTGGCTGTTGAGGCGGAGGCTGTGGCGCAGCACCCGCGGGTCCGAACGGGCCGCCGGCATCCGGCGCAGCTGCGGGTTCAGCCGGCACGCCGGGCACAACAGGAGCGGTTGCCGCAAACGGAGAAGCAGCGTCCTCACCCTGGCGATGGCTGGTGCTCGGCGCATTGGCGCTGAACGGGCCACTCGAGCCATTGGCGGCGGGCTCGCCAGCCGGTGCGCCCGGGAGCGGCACGTCCGCAACGGGTGGAGGCGCCGGCTGTGGCTCTGCAGCGTAGGGGCCCGAGCCCATCGGGGGCGGAGCCTGGACCGGGCCCGGTTGGGCCGGCGGGTACTGCGGGGCCGCAGGCTGGGAGACGTCGACCACTTCCTCGGCTACGAGCTCCTCGGGAGGTGCCTCCGTGCTCCAGAGCGACTCCTTCACCCGGGGGGCGTTGGGGTCGACCATCTGGGCGTTGTCCGTGGCGACCGTGGTGAAGAGGTCGTCCTCCTGTGGGTCGCGCAGCTGCGCACCGCAGCCCACGCAAACCGAGGCTTCGAGCGCGTTGGATGTACGGCAGTAGGGGCAGGGCCACGCCCATGCGTCCTCGCCATGCATCTGCTCCGTGCTCGCCACTCATCCACTCCTTGCGGGTCTACCCTCAAGGCTATTGGGATTGAGGCCCATTCACTGCATCAATCGCACACGACAGGGTAGATCGACCCATCTCGCTCAACTCGATGGTACCGGCAGCGGCAACACCCGCCGGGGTCATCTTGCGCAGGGTCGAACCGAGCACTTCGGTGGCCCGCTGCTCCCCCAGCGACTCGACGAGGTCGTCGAGCTGGGTCTCGAGGAACACGAGGCAGAGTGCGTCCTCGTGGAGCTGCACTGACGGGTCGGCGCCGAGGCCGTCCTTGCGGATCGTGCGCTGGACCCGGTCGATGAAGCCGGCCGGTGCCCCGTGGGCCTCGAGGATCCCCGCGACCGCCTCAGCGTGAGCCTTCTTGGCGGCCGCCCGCCAACGTCGGTAGCCGGCGCGCCCCTCGTCATAGTCGGCACGCGGATGCTCCCAGCGACACAAATGGTGTGCCCTGGCAGCCACGAGCTGGGCCTGGTCGGGAGCGTCCGAGAGTCTGTGGACCCACTCGGTCATCATCTCGGCGTGCACGAGTTCCTTGGGCCCTCTGCGAGCGCCGTGTGTGAGCACGTTGGGGTCGGCCGAGTTGGCCTCGTCGATGGCAGCGATCACGGCGTCGAACTGCTCCGACGTCAGTTCGCCGGCCGCAGGCTGCGGCACCGGCTCAGCCATCGCCGGGGTCGGGGCGCAGGTCGATCCGCAGGGTGAGCACGCCGTCCTCGAGGCTGGCTTCGGCATCGCCGATGATGGCGAAGTCCTGGTGGTCGAGCTTCGCCTGGCGGATGAAGTCCTTGCGGGCCTCGCCCTCCACCGGCGGAAGCTGCCTGCGGCGCACGGCCTCCGCACGCTCGGCGAAGCGCTGCACCATCTCCTGGGGGTCGAAGGTGTCACTCATCGTTTCCTCACTATGACTCGGTACTGTGACTCGGTTGCGGTGCCGTGCCGGGGCTCAGGCGCCCAGGCCGCACCCATCGAAGTTGTTGGGCTGGGGACCGTACCCGGCCGCCTCCGCCCTCTGGCGGAACTCGACCAGGCCCGGCCGCTGTTCCATGAAGGAGTATCGCTCCTGTTGACCCGCAGTTGTGGCCGGCACCCGCAGCACCCAGGCCGAGAAGGACTCCGCGAAGTCCTCCTCGGGATTGCTCGCCGCATAGGCGCCGAAGAAGCCGGCGTCACCGTCACAGCGCTCCTGGCCGGCCGCAGCCGTTGCCTCGGCGGTCGGGTCGAACTCGCCCAGTTCGTCACCCCAGAACTGCTGGGCCCAGGCATTCATCACCGAGTCGGGCAGGTAGCAGCCCTCACCGTTGTCATAGGTGAAGCAGTCCTCCGGCATCATCGTTCGGTCGATCTGGGTGGGCAACGCGGTGAACACGTGGGCGAACTCGTGCACCATCGTGAGGGTGAACTCGTCGGGCAGCGCTTCGGCCTCGTCGAGGTTCACCGACATCTGGAACTCGTCGACGTCCTCACGCCCGTTGACGAAGGCCAGGGTGACCTCGTCGCCCTCATCGGTCCCGGCGAACCCGCCGAACAGGGCGAGGTCGCGAAGCTGGCCGCCGGGCACGATCGCGCTAAGGATCTCCCACGCCTGGGTCAGTGTCGGATCGTCGCCACCGAAGCAGGTGGCGCCGAGGTTGCCGTCCACCACATAGTGGGCGGCAACGAACTGGAACTCGCCTGTGTCATCGAGTCCCTCGACGCTGCAGTCCACGTCGTCGCGGGTGAGTGTGGGGTCGACACCTCCCCCGGTGAGCGACCCGGGCTCATCCTCGGGCTCTCCCCCACCTTCGTCGGGGTAGGGCAAGCCGTCCGAGGAATCCACCTCGGCTTCCGGAGCGGGGCTGGACGTGTCGCCCGGCTCCTCGGGGTCCGCACATGCGCTCGCGATCAACCCGGGCGCCGCCAGCAACGCAACTGCGAGTCTCCACCTCGTGGCTCCCATCTTCGACCCTCCGCTGACCGCTCCTGGCCAACCGGGGCCGGACCGACCGGACCGACCCGTTTCGTTGGTGCTGAATCACGCTAGCGGTGATTCAGCACCAACAAAGCGACCGGAAGACGCGGCGAAACCCGCTCCGAAGAGCGGGTTTCGTTCCGTCGGGCTGGGGAGATTCGAACTCCCGACCTCTTGACCCCCAGTCAAGCGCGCTAACCAAGCTGCGCCACAGCCCGGGGAGCAGCCATCGTAGCCCGACGCGCACGGCCCCACTGAACCCGCGATCCGCGGCTTCTGGCACGCGAGGCCCCGCTGTTACCCTGCGATGCGTGGAACCCATCGACTGCCCGCTGTGCGGTGCGAGCGGCGCCGAGACGGTGTGGCATGAGGACGGCTATGACCTGGTTCGCTGTGGCACCTGTGACCTCGTCTACGTGGGCAACCCACCCGATGAGGCCGAGATCGCCCAGCTCTACTCCTTCGACGGCGGATTCCACACCCAGTTGGCCGACGACTCCGACAGCGCCAGCTCGGCCACCGACGCCAACGCCCGGCACCACCTCGACGTGATCGAGGCCACCCAGAGCCCTGGACGCCTGCTCGACGTGGGCTGTGCGACCGGTCGCTTCCTCGACGTTGCCCGCAAGCGCGGCTGGACGGTCGAGGGCGTGGAGCTCAACGACGACACGGCCGAGATCGCCCGTGGCAGCGGCCTGAGCGTCACGACAGGCACGCTTGACAGCCTCGACGCCGGCGCCGCATTCGACGCCATCACCATGTGGGACGTCATCGAACACGTCCCCGACCCTCTCAGCCTCCTTCGCGACGCCCACAGGCTGCTCGCACCCGGCGGCCGGCTGTGGCTCGCCACCCCCAACGTGGACGGCCTTTTCCCAACCGCGGCACTGAAGGTGGCGCCGCGCGTCGGCAAGTGGCCCCACCCCGAGCCGCCCTACCACCTGTGCCAGTTCTCCGAGCGCACGCTGCGCCAGGCCCTCGGCCGCGCGGGCTTCGGACGCGTCGACGTGACCCATGAACGCATACCGCTCGGCTACACCTTCGGGTCGCGCCAGCAGCTTCTCTCCCAACCGAAGCGGCTGGCCTACAGCGCCGTGTTCGCTCCGCTGGCCCTGGCCGGGCCGAAGATCCGCCGTGGCGACACGATGATCGTGTCCGCCCGCGCCTGAACCGGCACATCCCGCCGCCCGGCGGACCCACCGCTGTCAGATCAGCCAGTCGATGCCCTGGATCAGCCGCCATCCCAGGTAGGCGACCACCGCCGCAACCAGCACCCAGAAGTGCCACGGGGCCTTGACCCGCTGGTCGGGCCCGGTCTCGTCGCGGCCAGCCGCGGACGACTGCACGATCGCAGGGGCATCACCGGGTTCGGCCACGTGGTGACCTGACGGGCAATCACCGTCGGTCGTGAGCGTGGAGGGCGTGTAGAAGCGGTTGCACTGCTCGCACCAGGGCATGGCGACGATCCTCAGACGGGCGGCACGCCGTGTCGTCGGTGCGAGAACGTGCGGTCCTTGCCCGAGGCACGGGTGAGTCGCTGGTTGACCTCGTCGCGTAGGTCCTCCCACTCCACGAGCCCGTCGATCACCAGCTCGGAGGCCAGGCGGAGCAGGTCGACGTCTTCTTCGTAGATGCGCCGCTGCTCTGCCACGAAGGCTTCGCGCTCGGCCTCGTCCTCGATCGCGGCGATCTTGTTGGCGAACACGGCGTTGACCGCAGCCTCGGGGCCCATCACGGCGATCTTCGCCGGCGGCAGGGCGATCGTGGCGACCGGGTCGAACGCCGGGCCACACATCGCGTAGAGCCCGGCGCCGTAGGCCTTGCGCACGATCACCGACACCTTCGGCACGGTTGCCTCGGTCACGGCGGTGATCATCTTGGCGCCGTGGCGGATGATGCCCTGGCGCTCAACCTGGGTGCCGATCATGAAACCGGGCACATCGGCCAGGAACACGAGAGGGATCCCGAAGGCGTCACACAGCCAGATGAAACGTGCCGCCTTGTCGGCGGAGTCGACGAAGAGGACCCCGCCCTTGTGCATCGGGTTGTTGGCGAGCACGCCGACGGGACGGCCTTCGAGCAGGCCGAGGCCGACGATCAACTCGGGGGCGAACTGCGGCTTGATCTCGAAGAACGAATCCGCGTCGACCAGACCGTCGATCACGTCGTGCATGTCGTAGCCGGCGGTCTCCTCCTCCGGCACGATCGAGTCATCCAGATCACGGCCCGGAGGGTGCGGTGCGTAGCTCGGCAGGTCCTCGGTCCAGCGCTGGGGCACGTACGACAGGTACTCCCGCGCCTGCTCGATCGCATCCTCGTCGTCGACCGCGAGGTTGTCACCACATCCGGACACGGTGGCGTGCATGCGGGCGCCGCCGGTCTCCTCGAGTGTGGCCTGCTCACCGATCACCATCTCGGCCATGCGGGGCGAACCGAGGTACATCGAGGCGTTGCCCTCGACCATGATCACGATGTCGCAGAAGCTCGGGATGTAGGCGCCACCGGCCGCTGACGGACCGAACAGACAGCACACCTGGGGCACCATGCCCGACAGGCGGATCTGGTTGGCGAAGATGCGCCCGGCACCACGGCGACCCGGGAACAACTCCACCTGGTCGGTGATGCGGGCTCCGGCAGAGTCGACCAGCCACACCACGGGCAGCTCGTCGCGCAGCGCGGTCTCGGTGAGCCGCACGATCTTCTCAACCGTGCGGGCACCCCACGAACCGGCCTTCACCGTGGGGTCGTTGGCCATCACACACACCGGGCGGCCATCGACCTCGCCGACTCCTGTGATCACACCGTCGGCCGGGAGGTTGGGGTCGTGGTTCTCGGTGTAGGGAGCGTTGGCGAGCAGCTGGTCCTCGACGAACGAGCCGGGATCACAGAGCAGGTCGATGCGGGCGCGGACCCACAGCTTGTTCTGCGCAGCCAACTTCTCGGCGCCCCGCTCCAGGTTGCCTGCGCGCGCACGGGCCACGGCGGCCCGCAGCATGTCAGCGTGGGTGCTCACCCGACCCCGACGAGGTCGACGGTGAAGACCAACACGCCCTCAGGCTGGCCAGGCTCGTTGTCGTAGGCCTGTTGGGTTGGTATCACGAGCGTTCTGCGGCCGCCGACCTTCATGCCCACGAGGCCGTCGGACCAGCCCTGGATGACGCCGTCGAGGCTGAAGTCGATGGGAGCTCCGCGGTCCCACGATGAGTCGAACTGCTCCGAGTCGACCGCTGTGACCCCGGTGTAGTGGGCCACGACGGTGTCGCCCGGGCACACGATCTGGCCGTCTCCGACGACGTCGTCGATCACGACGAGTTCCTCGGTCTCGACCGTGCCCTCGGGAGCTGCAACGTCTGGGGCCCCGCGCTCCTCGGCAGCAGCAAGCGCGTCCGGGTCGGTCTCGGCGGTACTGGACTCGACCTCGTCGGACACCGACACGAGGTCGACCACGAACACCAGGTCGTCGTCGGCGCCTATGCCGGTCTCCTCCGGCGGAGCACCACCGGCTGCATCCGACGCCGAGACCGTGAAGGCGCGACGGCCACCGACCTTCATGCCCTCGAGCGCCTGGCCGAACCGCTCGAAGGTCTGGTTTACCGGCACGGGGACCGTCTGGCCCCTGGCCCAGCTCGACTCGAGCTCGGAACCATCGGCGGGGTTGATGATCACGTAGTGGATCTCGGCGGTGCCGCCGGGATTCACCTCGTCGCCCTCTCCCTCGATCAGGTCGACGGGATCGTCGCCGCTGACCTCTTCGGCCACGGACGGGTCGGGCGCGCCGCGGTCCTCGACCTCGGCGGCAGCACTGTCGCCTTCGCCCTCATCCACTTCGCACTCTGCGGGCACGCCGGCCGCCGACTCACCGTCGCCGCCATCGTTCGCCTCACCTTCAGAGTCGGCCTGCTCCGTGTCATCGGAGTTGCCGCCTTCGTCACTGCTGCAGGCGCCTGCAACGAGCACCGCTGCCAGCAGCAGGGCGAGTAGTCGGAGAATGGTTGACTTCATGTTCCTGGTCACCCGCACAGTCTGGCCGAAGGTCGCTGACGCCGCCGCACCCGCAAGGCGTCAGCGGGCGCTCACCCGCGGCGCCTCACGCGCAGCTTCAGCGGGGTGCCGCCCAGGTCGAACGCCTCACGGAGACTCCGCTCCAGGTAGCGCAGGTAGCTGGCCGGCAGCTCCTTGTTGGTGAACAGTGTGAACGTTGGCGGATCGGTGGCGCCCTGGGTGGCATACAGCACCCTGCCTCCATGGGGTGCAGGCTGGGCCTGCTGCGCGCGGCGAAGCGCATCGTTCACGTCCCGGGTGGGGATCCGCGTTCGGTAGGCATCGATCGAGCCAGACAGCGCCGGCAGCAGTCGGTGCACCCCCTTGCCCGACAGCGCCGAGATCTTGAGCACTGAGGGTTCTCCAAGGAAATGGAGCTTGCGGGTGACCTGGGTGTCCACGTCGGCGCGCGCCTCGGCGTCGAGCAGCTCCCACTTGTTGAGCACCACCAGCACGGGGCAGCCGGCCCCGTCGACCCGCTCGGCGAGCCGCTGGTCCTGGTGGGTGACCCCTTCGGTGGCGTCGATCACGAGCATGGCCACATCTGCGGTGTCGACAGAACGCAACGCGCGCACCATCGAGAAGTACTCGGTGCCCTCATCGATGCGCGACTTGCGGCGCATCCCGGCGGTGTCGACGAAGCGGATCGGCCCGGCATCGGTGTCGACCACGGTGTCCACCGAGTCGCGGGTCGTTCCCGGCATGTCGTGCACGACGGCCCGGTCCTCGCCGGTGAGCCGATTGAACAGGGTCGACTTGCCCACATTCGGCCTACCCACGAGCGACACCGAGACGATCGGCTCGGGCACTCCCTCCGATCCGCCGCTCAGCGCGGAGTCGTTGTCGCCGTGCCCGCCCTCGTCGGCCGGGGGCTCGAGCCCGTCGAGCACATCGACGACCTGGTCGAGCAGGTCGCCCGTGCCCCGGCCGTGCAGTGCGGACACCGCCACCGGTTCGCCGAGACCAAGCGCCAGCAGGTCCCAAACCGCAGCTTCGTGCACCTCGTCGTCGACCTTGTTGGCTGCGAGCAGCACTGGTTTGCCCATGCCGCGCAGCAACGTGGCGACCCGGTCGTCCTCGTCGGTCACGCCGACTGTCGAGTCGACCAGCATCACGACCACATCAGCATCGGCCAGGGCCGCCTCCGACTGGGCCGACACCTTCTTGTCGAGCGAGCTGCCGCCGGCGAGCCAGCCACCGGTGTCGACGAGGGTGAACTCGCGACCGCGCCAGTCGGCGGCGACCGCGAGCCGGTCGCGGGTGACCCCCGGCTTTTCCTCCACGATCGCGAGGCGCCGCCCCACTATGCGGTTGAGCAGCGTGGACTTGCCCACATTCGGGCGCCCCACGATCGCAACGGTGGGCACGGAGGGGTCGATGAGGCGGTCGTCAGCCACCTGCGCTCCCCTCGGCCGCCACGCCGGCTTCCCGCCTGCCGCCCAGCGCCTCGCGAAGGGCGACACCATCGGTCGCCACCACCTCCACCGGCCGCGGCAGGTCGTCCGGTGACATGCCGTCGAGGAACACGCCACGTGACAGGCACACGTCCGGCAACAGGTAGCGGTCGCCCTCGGGCTGGTCGGCCAACACCCGTGCAACGTCCTCGCCGACCATCAGGCCGGTGACTCCGATGTTGCCGCCGAAGTAGTCGTTGCCCACGGCAACCACCCGGACGTCGTCACGATCGAGGGTGGCCACCAGCGGTTCCAGCACCGCGGCACCGTAGGTGCCGGTGAGAACTGCGGTTGCACCACGCCGTGGCGAGCCGATCTGCACGGGGGTGGTGGTCGCCTCAGCGGCGCGTGGAGCGCGGTAGCCGGCGGCAGGTGCGCCATCCACCCAATCGAAGAATCCCGGCTGCGTGCCGATGCCGCGGTCGACCGCGCCGGCGAACTCCAGCTCGAAGGCACGGGCCATGCCGATGCCGTCCTCGTGCATGCCGAAGTCGCCGTACTCCTCAGCAGCGGGGAACGGCATGCCGGCCAGCAGGTAGTACTCGTCGGCTGCGTGCACCATCGGCCGTCCGATCGCCTCGCGGAACATCGCCCGAGCCGCCTCGACCTGGGCCACGACCTCCTTCGCCTCGGCCTCGGTGTGGGCCCGCATCGCGGGCTCGGTGCTGTGCCGACTCACCCCGAGGGGCACCACCGCCACGTCGGCCAACTCCGGGTACTCGTCCAGGATGCCGAGGAACGTGGCGTCCAGGGCCTCGCCGTCGTTGCGGCCGGGGCAAACCACCACCTGGCCGTGCACCTCCACACCGGCTTCGAGCAGTGCCCGCAGCCACCGGAGGCTCATCGCACCGCGGCGGTTGCGCAGCATCTCCGAGCGCAGGTCGGGGTCCGTGCTGTGGATCGATACGTACAGCGGCGACAGCCCCTCTGTGACGACCCGTTCAAGGTCTGCCTCGGTGAAGCGGGTGAGTGTGGTGAAGTTCCCGTAGAGGAACGAAAGGCGGTAGTCGTCGTCCTTGAGGTACAGGCTGCGGCGCATGTCGGGCGGCAGCTGGTAGATGAAGCAGAACTCGCAGTGGTTGTCACACGTGCGCACCTCGTCGAACACCGGTGAGTCGATCTCGACACCCAACGGCGTGCCCGGCTCCTTGTGGACCTCGAAGTCGAGCTCGATGCCCCCGCGTCGCACCTCGAGGTCGACTTCGGGCTCGTCGGTCAGCCACCGGTACTCGATCACGTCGCGCACGGGCCGGCCACTGACCGACAGAAGTTCGTCGCCCGGCTCCAGGCCTGCGGCTGCGGCGGGAGAACCGGGCGCGACCGAGGAGACGAGGGCGTTGCGCACTGCGGCAATCGTATCGGTCTGCAAGAATGCAGCCCATGGCAGGGCGAACCATCAGATCCGTAGCAGTGTGCGTCGCCGCGTTGGCAGTGGTGGCGGTGGCGTGTGTTCCAGCGCCACCCGAACCCGCGACCGGACCATCGCCCAATGACGCTCCGCGTGCTGCCGAGGCCGCATATGTGGGCTCGGGGCCCTACGCCGCAGGGGTCACGACCCTGAGCCTCGGCGACCGCGAGATGGAGGTCTGGTACCCGGCGGATCCGGCGGACGTCGTCGGGGTGCCCCGCGACGTCTACTTCGTGCGCGACTTCATCAACCAGGCCTTCGACGACCTGCTCGACCCGTCGGTCGACCCGCCTTTCGAGACCGACGCCCACCGCGACGTACCCGCTGCGTCGGCCGGCGGCCCGTACCCGCTGGTTCTGTTCAGCCACGGCTTCGCCGGGTTCCGCCTCACCAGCACCTTCCTCACCACCCACCTGGCCAGCTGGGGCTTCGTGGTCATCTCACCTGAGTACCTCGAGCGCGGCCTCAAGTCGGTGCTCGGCGACCCGGTGCCCAACCGGCGCAGCGACCGCGTGGTGGCTGATGAAGCGATCACGGCCGCCGCGGATGCCTCCGCAGCACCGGACGGATTGCTCGAAGGGATCGTCGACTCCTCCGAGGTGTTCCCGATCGGCCACTCGGCCGGTGGCGGCACCTCACTGCGGCTGCTGACCCGCGCCGACGTCAACGCAGTGATACCGATGGCGTCGGGCATCTCCGAGCTGAGCCTGATCCAGGGCAACGCTCCCGTGCTGCCGCCTGGCAAGTCGATCAGCTGGATCGCCGGGCGCCGCGACGGCATTGCGTCGGTGGCCAACGCCCGCACGGGCTTCACCTACACACCCGGCCAACGCCGGCTCGTCGAACTGGATCGCTCCGGTCACAACAACGCGTTCACCGACCTGTGCGAGATCGGCGACGGCGGCGTGGCCGCCCTGGCCCTGGCCAGCGGCCTGCCCATACCGCCGAGCCTGCTGGCGCTCGGCAACGACGGCTGCCCCACCCCCGCCTTCGCACCCTCGCCCGAGGTGTGGGCGGAGGTGCGGCACTTCGTGACGGCCGAGCTGCGCTTCCGCTCCGGACTCGACCCTGACCCGGTAGGCCTTGGCGACGGTGTCGTGGGCGCCCTCGACGACGTGCTCGTGTACCGCCACGACCCCTGAGGAGCCAAGCGGACGAGCGAGACGACCAATGAGCCAGCAGCGGTGTCTCGGGGGGTGCGCCGAGCAAGGAAGAAGCGGCCACCTGCTTGGGGCCCATGCCCCCGGGGCTCCTCGGTACCCTTGTCGGTCGTGACCGAAGCCCCCGGAGTCGACCGCGTACTGCTCGCCGCACCCCGAGGCTTCTGCGCGGGCGTGGAGATGGCCATCAAGGCACTGGCCTGGATGGTGCGCGCCTTCGAGCCGCCGGTGTACTGCTACCACGAGATCGTGCACAACCAGATTGTCGTGCGACGCTTCGAGGACCTGGGCGTGGTGTTCGTGGACGACATCGCCGTTGTCCCACCAGGCCGCCCGATCATGCTCTCAGCGCACGGGTCGGCCCCCGAGGTTGTCGAAGCTGCCCGGGACACCGGCGGTTTCGTGGTCGACGCCGTCTGCCCTCTGGTCACCAAGGTGCACCACGAGGTGAAGGTGCGCGCCCGCAAGGGATACGACATCGTGTACGTCGGCCATGAAGGCCACGAAGAAGCCGTGGGCACGATGGCGGTGGCTCCCGACGCGATCCACCGGGTCGAGTCGATCGAGGAGGTCAAGGCGCTGCCCGAGCTCGAGACCCCGGTGGCGCTGCTGGCCCAGACGACCCTGTCGCACCGCGACTGGGCTGAGGTGGCCGACGCCACCAAGGACCGGTTCCCGGACACATGGATGCCGGGTCGCAGCGACCTCTGCTTCGCCACCACCAACCGCCAGACCGCCCTGCTCGAGATCGCTTCGCGCTGCGACGCCGTTGTGGTGATCGGGTCGGCCAACTCCTCCAACACGCGGGCGCTCGAGAAGTTGGCCGTCGAAGCCGGCTGCCCCCAGGTGCTCCGTGTCAACTCGACCGAGGAGCTGCCGGAGCTGTCCGGCACGGTCGGTGTGACCGCAGGCGCGTCGGCGCCCGAGGAGCTCGTGGAGAGCGTCATTGCCCGCCTGGCGCCGCGCAACGGCACCGAGGAGGTGCGGGTGACCGACGAGGAGGAGTACTTCCCTCCCCCGCGCTCACTGCGTGACCTGCTCGCTGCGATCGACACCGTCGGCTCCATCGGCCTCGGCGGCGATCCGAATGCGACACCGGCGGTCAACGACCGCGACCGGCCGGCGTCCGACGTGCTTGCCGAACTCGCCTGATCCTGCCCGCTTCGGGCAGGATCGTCGGTCGTGGACACCCTCGACACCTTCAGACTGTTCCTGCACGTCCTCGCCGCCTCGGTCTGGGTCGGCGGCCAGATCGTGCTCGCCGGGCTCGTACCCACAGTGCGTTCCCTCGACCCCGAGGGCCCGAAGAAGGCCGCCCGGGCCTTCAACCGACTGGCCTGGCCCGCCTACGGGGTGGCGGTCGTTACGGGACTGTGGAACATCCTGGCGGTCGACCTCAACTCGATCCCGCACCCGGAGGTGGAGATCAAGGTCCTGGTGGTGCTGCTATCGGGCGTGGGTGCCGTGATCCACCAGATGGCGCGCGGCAACAAGGCGATGCTGGCGATCGGCGGCGCCATGAGCTCCCTGTTCGGCGCCGCCGCCCTGTGGGTTGGCATCGCCATGTCACCCGTCGTCTGACCCATGCACAACCGCCCCGCCGCCCGCGGTCTCGGCTCTGGCAGATCAGCGCACGTCGTCGTAGAGGTCCTGGATCGACTCGCGGAGCTTCGCCGTGGTCTCTGCGACCACTCGGCGCGGGACTCGACCGGTGAGGGGCACGTCGGGATAGATCGGCTCGCCGATGACAACCTTCACCTTGGCGAAGCGGATCATCTTCGAGCCGATCGGCATCGCCTTGTCGGAGCCCCCGATGCCCACCGGAACGATCGGCACCCGTGCACGGCAGGCCACGAAGGCCGGGCCGGCGTGCAGGTCCTCCACCACCGGGCCTTCGCGGCGTTGGCCCTCGGGGAACATCACGATCGGCTCACCAGCAGCAACCGACTCCTCTGCCTTGCGCAACGCCGTGCGGTCAGCGCCTTCGCGATCCACCGGGAACGCTCCCATCATTTCGAGGAACCTGCCGAAGCGTGGCGCCTTCCACAGCGAGTCCTTGGCCATGAACCGCACTCGCTGCTTCACAGTCATCCCGGCAAGCAGGAAGTCCACGTAAGAGCGGTGCACCGGGCTCAACACGAACGGTCCGACTGTCGGCAAACGGTCCCTGCCCACCACCTCGAAGCGCCAGATGAGCGTGGCCAGGAACACCCCGAGTCCCCGAAGGAACCGGTAGATGAAGTCGCCCAGCGGCGTCACCGGCTTCAGGTGCTCGTCGGGGTCGGGGTGCGGGTCGGTTCCGGACTCAGCCATGTTCGCCCTGCGCACGCTTCGCCAGCCGCTCCTCGACCATCTGCACGATCACGTCCACGACCCCATCGATCTCCAGGTCGGATGTGTCGACCGTGACGGCGTCACCGGCAGTGGCGAGCGGGCTGTCATCGCGACCCGAATCGGCTGCGTCACGGCGTGCGATGTCGGCGGCGACCTCGTCGTAGTCGAGGTCGGTCATCTCCTTGGCGCGGCGCCGGGCCCGCACCTCCGCCGATGCTGTCAGGTACACCTTGAGCAGGGCGTCGGGGAACACCACCGTGCCAATGTCGCGCCCCTCGATCACGCCTCCGCCACGTTCCAGCGCCCAGGCCCGCTGGCGTGCGCGCAACTCCTCGCGCACCTCGCTGTTGGCGGCCACCATCGACACCGCCCGGGTGACCTCGGGGCCACGGATCTCCAGCGTCGCGTCTATGTCGTCGACGCGCACGCCTGCATTATCGACCTCGATGTCGATCGCACGTGCCAGCGCGGCGACCGCCTCCGGCTCATCGGGATCGATGCCCTGGCGGATCGATGCAAAGGCGACAGCGCGGTACATCGCCCCGGTGTCGAGGTAGGTCAGGTCCAGCCGGTCCGCGAGCAGCCTGCCGACGGTGGACTTGCCCGAGCCTGCTGGCCCATCGATGGCGATCACGAGCATCCGGCCATCCTAAGCACCCACGGATCGCCAGCGGCCAACCCCACGGCGCGGATCACCTCAGCGAGTCGACCGTGCCCCAGAAGCGGGGGAACGTCTTGGCCACACATGCCGGATCCGCGATCGACAGGCCGCCGGCGGCGAGGCCGAGCACGGCGAAGCTCATGGCCATCCGGTGATCGTCGTAGGTCTTCACGACAGCCGGTGATGGCGTGCCGGGCTGCACGGTGAAACCGTCGGGGTCCTCGGTGGCATCCACCCCGAGCCGTCCGAGCTCTGTCACCACCGCTGCGATGCGATCGGTCTCCTTGCCGCGGATGAAGCCGATGCCGTCGACCGTGGTGGGGCCATCAGCGAGCGGTGCGATCGCGCCGAGGGTCTGGGCCGTGTCAGAGATCTGTGACATGTCCACGTTCACGCCGTGCAGCTGCCCCGTGCCGACCACCTGCGTGGTCGATCCGGTCTGGGTGACCGACGCCCCCATCTGGGCCAGCACGTCCACGAAGCCCACGTCGCCCTGCAGCGACTCGGACCCGAGCCCCTCGATGGTGAGGTCACCTCCGGTGACTGCAGCCAATGCCAGGAAGTAGGAGGCGGCCGACGCGTCGGGCTCGACGGTGTAGTTGCGGCCCTCGTAGCCGCCGGGTTGCACCTCGATCGTCCGCAACCCGTCGCCTCGCTCGACGCGGGCACCGAACGCCTCCATCACCCGCAGCGTCATCTCCACATAGGGCTGTGACACCAGCTCGGTGGTGACGGTGACACGGAGCCCCCTGCGCATCACCGGAGCGGCGAGCAGCAGACCCGAGAGGAACTGGCTCGAAGCATCCCCGCGCACTTCGACCGATCCGCCGCGCACGCCGCGATCGCCACCTGACAGCTCAACGGGCAGCTTTCCTTCCTCGCCGAGTGGCTCGACGGTCGCTCCCAGCGCCCGAAGCGCTTCCCAGAGGTCACCCATGGGCCGGGCGCGCAGCTGCGCGGCACCGTCGAGCACGACCGTTGCAGACCCGAGCACGCTCAGCGGCGCGATGAACCGTGATGTGGTGCCCGACATGCGGGCGTCCAGAACTCCGCCGGACACGGGTGCGGGGCCGTCGGCCCCCTCGACCATGATCGTGGGCGAGTCGCTGGCCGCTCCCTGAACCGAGCTACGGACGCCGAGCGAAGCCAGGCAGCCGAGCATCGCCTCGGTGTCGTCCGACAGCAGCGCCCCGTTGATCATCGAGGTGCCCTCGGCCAGCGCGGCACAGATCAGCGCACGGTTGGTGATCGACTTGGAACCGGGCAACGCCACTGTTCCGGTCGGCGGCTCGTCGAGCGGAATGACCACGAGCGGATCGGGAAGGCTGCCCGGACCAGGGGCTGCTGTGCTCACGTGAGGTCGCCCAGGGGGTGCACCGAGCCGTGCCGGCCACCGGCCTCGAGGGCCTCCACGAAGCCTGCGGCGGATTCCTCGGCCACCACCAGGATCAGCAGGCCGCCGGGAAGCTCGGCTGCGTGTGCGACCTCGATGTCGTAGACGTTGACACCCAGGTCGGTCGCAAGCGCCGTTATGGCCGCCAACTCACCGGGACGGTCCGGAACGGGAATGCGAACCTCGGCCAGCAGGTCGGGAGCCGGTGCACCCACCGGCAGGCTGATGCGGGCGGCCTGGGCCTCGGCGAGGCGTTCACGCAACTCCTCGGCCCTTCCATCGGCCACGATTCCCCGCATGATGCCCAGCGAGTCGAGCAGGCCGTCCATCACCTCGATGATCGCATCGCGGTTGTCGCGGCAGATGTCGATCCAGATGCCGGGGTCACCACCTGCAATGCGCGTCATGTCACGGAACCCGCCGGCGGCAAGTCGCAGCAATGCTGCGTGTTCCACCGATCGCTCGTTGGCCACACCCATCAACGTGGCGGCGGTGAGGTGCGGCACGTGTGAAACGGTGGCCACCAGGCGGTCGTGCTGCGCCGGGGCGAGGGTCACCACATCGGCACCCAATGCCCGCACGGTCTGGTGCACCAGTGTGAGCGCAGCCGGGTCCGTGTTGTCAGTGGGGGTCAACGCCCATGTCGCCCCCTCGAACAGGTCGGGACGGGCCCCGCCAACACCCAGCGCCTCGGAACCGGCCATCGGGTGGCCGCCCACGAACCGTGGGTGGTCGACCGCCGCCACTACCGGCGCCTTGACGCTTCCGACGTCGGTGACGACCCCGCCGCGCTCGAGTGCGGTGTGAGCCGCAGCGGGCACGGCACCCACGGGTACGGCGACAACGGTCAGCTCGGCATCGGGGTCGTCGCCCACTGCGTCGATCACGCCCATCTCGACCGCGAGGGCGAGTGTCGCCTCGTCGGCATCAGTGCCGCTCACATGCCAGCCACGCGACCGAAGCGCAGCTGCGACCGAACCTCCGATCAGGCCGGTGCCCACCACCGCGGCGCGACGCTGGGCGGGCTCCGCTGGCGCGGCAGGGCTCATGAGGTCACTCCGGCAGGTCGTCGCGCAGTCCGCGGGCACCTTCCAGGTACACGTGGCGCATCTCGGAACGCTTCTTGTCGGAGTTGAGGTGCATCATCACCCGCACACAACGCGGCGTGCTGCCGTCGACCTCCAGCTCCCGAGCGCACAGCAGTGGGACGTCTCCAAGGCCCATGCGCCGCGCTGCCAGCGCAGGAAACCCGCAGTGGAGGTCGTCGGTAGCGGTGAAGATGATCGAGACGAGGTCGTCGTGGTCGACGGCGTTGCGCCCGAGCATCTCTGTGAGCAGCTCGGTGACGCGCTCCACCATGTGTGGCTCATCGTCGATGTCGAGTGTTGTGGCGCCCCGCAGCGCAAGGATTGATCCGGGCATCGCAGCGAGGTTACCCGTCGCGCCCCGGCCCGCCTTCACCGTTTGCAGCGGCCCCGAACGCGGCGCGCTCCAGTTCCCGCAGCTCCTCGGTGCTGAGGTCCCGCCACTGCCCCGGATCGAGCGCCGGGTCCCGCAGCGGGCCAATGCGCGTGCGAACCAGGCGCACCACCGGATGACCCACCGCCTCGCACATGCGGCGCACCTGGCGGTTGCGGCCCTCGTGGATCGTGAGCTCCACCATCGAGGGCCCGGGGTGAGCCACCTTCGCCGGCGCCGTGCGCCCGTCGTCGAGCTCCACGCCCTCTCGCAGGCGGCGCAACGCACCCCGGCTGGGATCGCCCTCCACCTGTGCCAGGTACTCCTTGGGCACCCCGTATCGGGGATGGGTGAGCCGGTGGGTGAGCGACCCGTCGTTGGTGAGCAGCAGGAGGCCCTCTGTGTCCATGTCGAGTCGGCCCACCGGGTGCACCTGTGGTTCAGCGGGCACCAGTTCGATCACGGTGCGGCGCCCGTGGGTGTCCGACGCGGTCGTCACCACGCCGGCCGGCTTGTTGAGCAGCCAATGCACCAACGCCGGGTTGACCGCCACTTGCACGCCATCCACGCGGACCGCGTCGACGGCGGTGTCCACCCGTCGGCCCAGCTGGGCGACCTCGTCGTTGACGGTCACGCGACCCGACGAGATCAGGTCTTCGGAGGTGCGGCGCGAGCCGAACCCGGCGCGGGCGAGGACCTTCTGGAGTCGTTCGCCGCCCTCGGGCAGCGGTCGTTGCGGATCGGGGTCAGTCACCGGAATCGGCGACCGCCACCTCCGCCGCAGCGACCTCGGCATCATCGTCTTCGATGCGAAGGCCCCGCTCGAGCTGCTCGACGACGTCGGCTTCGGGGATGAAGTCACCGAGCGACGGCAACTCGTCGACGCTGTTGAGGCCGAGGCGCTCCAGGAACATGGAGGTTGTGCCGAACAACGACGCCTGGCCCGGTCCGGGATCCTGGCCGATCTCGGCGATATATCCCCGCTGGGTGAGCGTGCGGATCACGCCGTCGACGTTGACGCCGCGGATCGCGGCCACCTGCGCCCTTGAGATCGGCTGCTTGTAGGCCACGATGGCGAGTGTCTCCAGCGCGGCTGCCGAAAGCCGGGCCGACTGGCCCGTGAGCACGAAGCGCTCCACGTAGGCGTTCTGAGACTCGTGGCTCTGGAACCGCCACCCACCGGCGACGTTGACCAGTGCAAAGCCCCTGCCCTCGCTCTCATAGGTGGCGGCCATGGAGGCGAGCACCTGCTCCACGATCGCCGGCTTCACCTCGCACAGCTCGCCGAGCAACCGGGCCTCGGTCGGCTCCTCGGCCACCATCAGCACAGCTTCAAGAGTGCGGCGCAGCTCGGTGTGGTCGCCGCCCTCCACGGCGGAGTGGTCGCCGCCCTCGGGAGCGGAATCGTCAGCCGTCGTAGACATCCACAGCCTCCAGCTCTGCAGCGCCCATCGCCTCGGGACCACACCAGACGACCTCGATGTCACCGAAGGTTTCCGGCTGGCGCAGGTCTATCAGGCCCTGCTTGAACAGCTCGAGGATCGCCAGGAAGTTCACGATCACCTCCATGCGCTCCACCATCTGTGAGGTGAGGTCACGGAAGGTGGCACGACGCCGGGCGGGAAGCTCGCGGCACAGGTCGGCAACGGCGTCCATCACCGACACCTTGATGGGTGCCACGTGGAACAGGTCGATCCGGGGCTGCGCCTTGGGCTGCATCGCCCTCAGGAACGCCTTGCGAACCTGCTCAGGCTTCACACCCTCGAGCAGGTCGGGGGTGAGCTCCACGAAGCGCTCGTCGGGGCCGACAACACGGGGCACCGACCTCGAGGCCACGTTGTGAAGCGCCGAAATGACCTGTGCTGCGTCCTTGAAGGTCTTGCACTCCAGCAGGCGTGACAGCAGGAGATCGCGCTCTTCCCACAGCGCCAGCTCGTCATCCAGATCCAGGTCGGGATCATCGGGGAGCAGCCGCTTGGTCTTCAGCTCGACCAGTGTGGAGGCAATCAGCAGGAACTCGGTGGCGATCTCGAGGTCGAAGTCTTCCATCTGTGCGAGATGGGCGAGGTAGCCGTCAACGATCGTGGAGAGCGACACCTCGTAGAGGTCCACCTGCTCGCGCAGGATCAGGTGCAACAACAGATCGAAGGGCCCCTCGAACACAGGGGTCTGCACGTCGTACGGCACCAAAACATCGTAGTTCGCGCGCGCCGCGACTGCTTACACGCATGTCATTTGCCCGGCCGGCTCCGGCGCTGGTTACGATTCTGCGCCGTGACCCGTGTGTTTTCAGGCATCCAACCAACTGGCGACCTCCACCTCGGCAACCTGTTGGGCGCCGTGCGCCACTGGGTGAACGACCAGCACGTTGACGACAGCGTGTTCTGTGTTGTCGACCTGCATGCCCTCACCGTGCCCAAGCAGCCCGGCGAGGTGGGCTCACGCACCCTGGAGCTGGCCCAGGTGCTCATCGCCTGCGGGCTCGACCCCGAGGTCTGCGTGCTCTTCGCACAGAGCCACGTGCCCCAGCACGCGGAGCTCGGCTGGATCCTGCAGTGCAGCACCAGCTTCGGTGAGCTCAACCGCATGACGCAGTTCAAGGACAAGTCCTCGAAGCAGAAGGACTTCGTATCCGCCGGGCTGTTCGCGTACCCGTCGCTGCAGGCCGCCGACATCCTGCTCTACGACACCGACCGGGTGCCTGTTGGTGAGGACCAGCGCCAGCACATCGAACTCACCCGCGACGTCGCTGAGCGATTCAACGGCCAGTACGGCGAGACCTTCGTGCTGCCCGAGGCCGTGCTCCCGCCTGCGGCGGCCCGCGTGATGGACCTGCAGGAACCGGCGAACAAGATGTCCAAGTCGGCCGAGTCCGACGCCGGCACGATCCTGCTCACCGACGAGCTCGCCCGTACCGCCAAGAAGATCAAGCGTGCGGTAACCGACTCGGACAACGAGGTGCGCTGGGACCCTGTGGACAAGCCCGGCGTTTCCAACCTGCTGGGGATCCTCGGTGCCACCACCGGACGCGACCCTGAGGCCCTCGCGGATGAGTACGACCAGTACGGTCCCCTCAAGGGCGACACCGCCGATGCCGTGACGGCGATGCTCGAGCCGATTCAGGCACGCTTCGCCGAACTCACCGCCGATCCCGGCGAAACAGCCCGCCTGATGGCTCTCGGAGCAGCCAAGGCGTCCGAGATTGCTGTTCCCGTACTGGATCGCGTGATGGAGCGCCTCGGCCTGCTCCCCCGCGGCTAGCTCAGTCGAGCTTGCAGCCACACCGACAAGCTCAGTCGAGCTTGCCGCCGTCCGCGGCGGCGAGGATCCGACCCTGCTCGACCGGCACGGTCCAGTCTTCCTCGAGCAGGTGGTGCTCAGCCGCCCACGCCACGACCCGCGAGTCGCTCCCGGCGACGCTCAGCAGGTCGGCACCCAGCCGTGGGTACTGCATGTAGAGGCCGACCTTGCGCGTGAACCCGGTGGTGTCCGCCCATTGCTCGGACATGTCGGCGCCGCCCACCCAGCCCGACAGTGTGGCCACCGTGCGGCCATAGACCCCGAGGTCGGGCACCGACTTGCCCACGTCGTGCATCAGCGCCGCAGCCATCATCCACTCTGGTGGATCCTCGCCGAGAGCGGCGAAATGGCGCTCCACCGCCCGGGCCACTGCCACGGAGTGGCCACGGTCCGAGGCGCGCATCCGCGCAAAGAGCGTAGCCTCGCGTTCGGTGAGCCAACCCGCCGCCCACTCGAGATCGGCCGCATCCGGTCCACCACCGAAAGCGGTCGAGAAGAACCGACCTGCGCGGTGCAGCGGCTGGAGCTTCACCTGCGCCTGCCGGCTGTGGCCCGCGGGTGCGCCGCCCGGTACGCCTCGAACAGTCGGTCGGTGGCAACCCGCGTGTACACCTGGGTGGTGCTGACCGAAGCGTGCCCCAGCATCTCGGCCACCGTTCGGATGTCGGCGCCGCCCTCCAGCATGTGGGTGGCACACGAGTGCCGCAACACGTGTGGGCTGATGTCGCCCTTCACGCCTGCCTGTGTCGCTCGTTGGCGAATCGCCGTCCACGCGGCCTGGCGGGACAGCCGGCGACCCCTGACCCCGAGGAACACCGCATCGAGCGAATCGCGGTCGGCCTTGGCGTTGATCACCGCTGGACGGCCGTCGTCGAGCCAGACCGCCAGTGCCCGCACGGCGGGTCGGCCGATGGGCACCACACGCTCCTTGTCGCGCTTGCCGAGCAAGCGGGCGAGACCGGCGTCCATGTCGAGGTCACCGAAACGAAGCCCGCAGGCCTCGCTCACCCGCGCGCCCGTGCCATACAGGAACTCGAGCAGCGCCGAGTCACGAATGCCCATCAGATCGCCGCTGGCGGCAGCCGTGGCTGCGGCATCCAGGATGGACTCCACGGCGGCTGTCGAGAGTGCCTTGGGCAGGGCGTCCGGCTGGCCCGGCAGCTCCACATCCTGGGTGGGGTCAGTGACCAGGATTCCCTCTGCGACGACGTGGCGAAACAGGCCTCTGACCGACACCAGCATCCGGGTGACCGACGAGGCGGCAAGGCCTGAGGAACGAAGTCGCGCTGACCATGCCACGACGTCGTCCTCGGTGGCTTGCAGCGGCGGCACTCCCCTGTCGGCCATGAATCCGCAGAACCGACGCAGGTCGGCCCGATAGGCCGAGACGGTGCGTTCCGAGCGGCCCCGTTCCACCGTGAGGTGGGTCAGGAACCCCTCCGCCTCGATCGGCAGCTCCGCAACCGTTGGAGCCCGGGTGGCCGACCGCGCGGCCATCAGCGCGCCGACAGCCGCTCGCGTGCCATCAACAGTCCGATCACGGTCTTCGCGTCAGTGATCTCCCCGGCCTGCATCGCGGCCGGTGTATCCGCCAGGGGCATGCGCACCTCGTCCATGTGCTGCTCCTCCGGACCCTGGCGGTCACGCCCCACCTCCTTGAGGCCCGTGGCCACGAACACATGGCTCTCCTCGTCGGAGAACCCGACCGAGTTGTGGAACGTGGCCAGCTTCTCGAGGTTCTCAGCGACCAGCCCCACCTCTTCGGCAAGCTCGCGCTGCGCCGCATCCTCGAGGTCCTCGCCCTCCACGTCGAGCTTGCCGGCGGGGATCTCGAGCATCCTGCGATTGAGCGGGGCCCGGAACTGGCGCACGAGTACCACCTCACCGGAGTCGAGCACGGGTACCACCGAGACGGCCCCGGGGTGGCGCACCACGTCGCGCACGATCTCGGATCCATCGGGCGTCTCGAAGCGCGACCGGTACAGGTCGATCACGTGGCCCGAGTGGAGCTGCTCCTCGCCAAGCGGGCGGAACTCACCCACGCGTCAGCCGCGCAGGTCGGCAGTGTCGCCCGTTGGCTCCCCGTCGCCGGCCTTGAGGTCGAGAAGATGCGGGTTGCGACCCTCGGCACGACCCTTGGAAGCGGCCATGAAGGCGTCGAACAGCGGCGCGGGGCGCGTGGGTCGGCTCTTGAACTCCGGGTGGGCCTGGGTGGCAACCCAGAACGGATGGTCCGCGAGCTCGATGAACTCCACCAGGCGGCCATCGGGTGACGTGCCCGAGCAGCGAAGCCCGGAGCCCTCGAAACGCCGGCGGTAGATCGGGTTGAATTCGTAGCGGTGGCGGTGACGCTCTGACACCACCGTGGTGCCGTAGGCCTTTGCCACCACGGAGTTGTCGTCGAGCTGGGCGATGCACGCGCCCAGGCGCATGGTGCCGCCCTTGTCGACGATGTCGCGCTGGGAGTCCATCAGGTCGATGACCGGATGCGGCGTCTGGGGGTCGAACTCGGTGGAGTTGGCGTTGTCGAGGCCCAAACCATTGCGGGCCCACTCGATCGTCATCACCTGCATGCCCAGACATAGCCCCAGGCAGGGCACGTCGTTCTCGCGGGCGTAGGTGGCTGCGGCGACCTTGCCCTCCACTCCGCGCTCACCGAAGCCTCCGGGAATCACGATCCCGTCGAGGTCACGCAGACGGCCTTCGGCGAGCAGCCCCTCCACGTCCTCGGCCTGGATCCACTCGATCTGCACGTCACATCCATGCGCGAACGACGCATGGTTGAGCGACTCCACGACCGAGAGGTAGGCATCCGGCAGGCTCACGTACTTGCCGATGATCCCGATTCGGGTCGGGAAGTCGGCCGAGTTGACGCTGTCGACCAGCTCACGCCATTCGGTCAGGTCCGGCTGCACCTCCGGCAGTCGGAGAATGTCGCAGACCACCGAGTCGAGCCCCTCGTCGTGCACGACCAGCGGGATGTCGTAGAGGCTGTCGGCGTCGGCCGCGTTGACGACCGCTTCGGGCGGCACGTCGCAAAGCGAGGAGATCTTGCGCTTCAGGTCGCCGGAGATCTCCTCCTCCGAGCGGCACACGATGGCATCGGGCTGGATTCCACGGCTGCGCAGCTCGGTGACCGAGTGCTGTGTGGGCTTGGTCTTCTGCTCGCCCGACGGCCCTATGAACGGGATCAGCGTGACGTGCACGTAGCAGACGTTCTCGCGACCCACATCGAGGCGGAACTGCCTGATGGCCTCGAGGAACGGAAGAATCTCGATGTCACCGACCGTGCCACCGATCTCGGTGATCACCACGTCGGTGCCGTCGATCGCGAGGCGCGAGATGCGGTCCTTGATCTCGTTGGTGATGTGCGGGATCACCTGCACCGTCTTGCCGAGGTACTCGCCCCGCCGCTCCTTGGCGAGCACCGCGGAGTAGATCGACCCGGTGGTGGCATTGGAGTCACGCGTGAGGTTCTCGTCGATGAACCGCTCGTAGTGGCCCAGGTCGAGGTCGGTCTCGCCGCCGTCTTCGGTGACGTACACCTCACCGTGCTCGAACGGGTTCATCGTGCCGGGGTCGACGTTTATGTAGGGGTCGAGCTTCTGCATCGTCACTTGCAGGCCCCGGGCCTTGAGGAGTCGGCCAAGGGAGGAGGCGGTGAGCCCCTTGCCGAGGCTTGATGCGACTCCGCCGGTGACGAAGATGTGCTTGGCCACAACCACTCCAGACGTCGGTTCGTTCGAGGGTAGCGCGCGCACCGGGACGGTCCGCGCACGGCGGAGAACCCTTGGCAGGACTCAGGTCCTCAGCGACCCCAGTCGGTCGAACCAGCGCAGTGGAGCCACGCGGTCGATCACGGCCGAGTAGCTCACGGCCTCACTCGCGGCATTGGCGAGGACCAGCACGCCGAGCAGTCCCCATCGCCAGCCCGGTGCGGGGATCGCGATGAGCCACGCGAAGCCGACGAGCGCCCCGAGCGGATTGGCACCCGCGTCGCCCAGCATCATGCGCTCGCGGAGGTCGGGCCACAGCAGGCCGATGCCGGCACCGATGCCAACAGCCGGGCCGGCGAGCTCCGGACGGCGTGCCACCGCAGCGGCAACGAGGAAGAACAGGGTCGAGAACTTCGTGCTGCGCCCGGGTGCACGGTCGAACAGGTTGGCGAGGTTGGCCGCGAGTGCGACCGTGGCACCGTCTCGCAACGCGGCCAGCACTCCGACATCCGCCGCGGGAGCCGCTGACGCGACGAGGATGCCCGCAGCGGCGCCTCCCACGAGCTTCACGGCGCCCGTGGACAGCTCTCCGCGCAGCAGGGAGCGGACATGCTGGCGGAACCCGCCGGACTGCCCCACCCCGGCCACGTCATCGAGCAGGCCGAGCAGCGAGAAGACCGCCGTGGCCAGCAAGGCGGTACGGCCCTGCTCGTACCAGATCGCCCCCCGGCGCGCGCTCAACAACGCCAGGTGGCCCGCAGCCACGAGCACCACCACGCTCAACGGCACCAGCACCCCCACCCCGGTCGGGATCGGCCGGCCCGCATAGTTTTCGCGCATCAGGGGCTCAGCGGTGAAGAGGCCCCCGCAGGTCACCCACAGACCGGCGCCGATGAGTGCCCCCGCCACCAGTGCCAGCAGCGTCGCGGTCACGGATCCGAGCCCCGCAGCCCGATGGCCAGCACAGCCGTGTACGGCAACGCCACGGCAAGCATCATCGCAGGCATCGACACACCGGAATCGTTGAGCGCCCACGCCACGAGCCCGAGCGTGATCGCGGAGATGCCGAAGGTCCGAAACGTCGGGTGCGCCGCGTTGATCTGGCGCAGCACGTTGTTGGGCCGCCAGGTGAGGTACACGAAGAACAGCAGCGCGGCGGGGATCACCCACGTCCACACCGTGGTCGTGAGCACCGACAGGTTGGCGTTGAGCTTCCGCTCGAGGATCAGCAGACCCTCGCCGTCGATGAGCCGCTCCGCGAAGCGCCCGAGGTGGGTCCGCGACTCGGGCGGCCTCGACAGGTCGATCGCTGCGAACAGGGCCAGCACCGCCACGGTCCCCACCGCTATCAGCGCAGCTGTCCCCCACCGGATCCTCCTGCCCGTCAGCAACAGCACGCAGACCGCGAATGCCGGCACCGAGGCCAGGACGCCACCGACATCGCTGCCGAGGGTGGGTGCGCCCACCAGCACCACGACCACGGCAAACAGGGCCAGCACCAGCGGCAGGCGGCCCCGCTCGCGGCCCCGGTCGGCCATCGCGGACCACAGCCCGCACGCCACGAGCAACGACGACACGGAAATGAGGCTGAACGCCTGGTTGCCGAACCCGGCGAACCGACCGGCCACGATCGGCGAGTAGCCGAAGATCGTGTCGAGCTGCAGATGGCCACCCGTGAGGATGTCGATGGCCAGCACGGCGATCGTGGCCGCTGCCACCAGCACGGGGGCGAGGCCGTGATCACCCCGCGATGCTGCGAGGCACAGCCAGGAGACGACTGCAGCCATGGCCAGCAGGGCCAGGCCGTAGGTGACCACCCCGAACGACGAGTACGGCAGGAGCCCGCCCAGGTAGGTGCACGCCGGCACCGCCATCACCAACAGCGCCAGGTAACGCAACCACGGCGACCACGACGGTCCGCGCACCGAGCCGATGGCCACGAGCACCAACATGACCACCAGCAGCACGATGAACGACACGGTGAGCGGCCCCACGACGTCGTCGCGGAACACCGCCCGGTCATTCGAGCGGATCAGGAGGCTGACCTTGTCGTCCAGACCGGTGGAGTCGGCCGAGGTGGTCACCGGCGTGTCGCTCATGCCGTCACCCGTCTCGACGCCGAGGTGCCCGAGCGCGGTCGAAGCCAGGTCGGCCAGCGACACGTAGCCGTCGCGACGAGTGGTCGAAGACCTCGCCCATCCCGCCTCGGTGTCGGGGCCGCTCAATGCGTACACCGTGAGTTCCTCGCCCGACAGCGGCGCTGTGGGTGCCACGAGCATCACCATGTCGGAGTCGGGGTCGGGGTCGACTTGCGCCAGGAGTCCGCCGAGCAGCTGGTCGGCACGCTCCAACGCCAGGTCGTAGGCATCGTCGGCCGCCTGCGAGGTGGACACAGCACGAGCCTGTTCGGCCCGCTCCAGGTCTGACATCTCCACGAGCAGCAGTCCGGCTCCCGCATCGAGCGCGGCGCCTGATGCCGCCAGGGTCACCAACGGGTCCATGCGGATGCCGCCCGGTGCGGCCGGGTCCGCCACGAGCAAGGTCTGCGCCACTTCACCCAGGGGGGCCTGGCCATCGTCATCAAGCACGGCCAGTGCACCGTCGCGCCGCGGCTCCGCCCCGAAACCCTCATCAGCGTTGGCGACTCCTGCGACCGCGATTCCAGCCTCACGCAGCGCTGCGCCCATCGACCCGGGTGTGCTGCCGTACAGCAGCTCATCGTTGCGGTCGATCACACTGGCGAAGTCGATGCCCAACAGCTGCCCGGTGGCTGCGACGCCGAGGCGTCGTTCGAACACCTCTGCGGCCGACCCGGTCTCGGTGGACTCGGCCGGGTTGAGAACCCCTCCGACGTCTCCCGAGCTGGGTGCAGTGGTTCGGTTGCCCGCGCCGATCGTGAGGTAGGCCTTGGCCGGGGTCGTCCGCGCCCCCACGGTGCGGGTGCTCATGGAAGCAAGTGCAGCCGAGCCGAGCAACTCGTCGATCACCGGGGTGTCGACCTCGTCCAGCCGCTCCCAGGTGAGCCGCGGGAAGCTGAAGATGAAGACCTTGCCGTCCTGCTCGCCACCCGACTGCGCGGCCGATGACTGCGCCGGCACAACGGTCATGGCCACCGACAACGCGACCAGCAGCAACAGGACTGGGCGCGGTGCGGAGATCCGGAGGTTCGATGTCACTCGACGAGCTCCAGATAGGTGGCCATGATCTCCTCGACGGCGCGGGCGGGTTCGAAGACCTGCCGGGCCCGGTCTCGGCCGAGCGCACCCATGGCGGCTGAGGCCTCCGGATCGTCCAACATACGGCAGAGGGCCTCGGCGACCGCGGCATCGTCTCCGAAGGGCACGATCGTGCCGCCGACGGTGCCGTCGAGCACCTCGGGCGCCAGGCCGGTGGGGGTGGAGACCATCGGGACGCCGAGTTGTGTCGTCTCGGCCAGCACGAGCGCCGCCCCTTCCCAAATCGACGTCATCACGGCCACATCGGCCGCCGCGATCTCGTCCACGGCGTGGGGCCGTGCCCCCACGAGCCGGGCGGAGTCGCCCAGGCCGAGCGAGTCGTGCAGGGCGTCCAGCTCGGAGCGCAAGGGACCATCGCCCACCACCAGCAGCACGGCCTCGGGGTGGGTGCGGTGCACCGACTGCCATGCCCGAAGCAAGGTCGGCAGGTCCTTCTGGGGGTGCAGCCGGGCCACGCACACCACGAGCGCAGTGGCATCGTCGATACCGAGCCCGGCCCGCACGGCCGAGCGGTCCTGGCGGACGACCGGTGGCGGCGAGGCCGGCAAGGCCACGCGGATCCGCTTGGCAGGCACGAACTGCGAGAGCTGCTCGGCCATCTGCGAGGTGAGCGCAATCACACGGTCGGCCCGGGCGAGCACCTGGCGCTCGAGGGACCGCTGCACCGCGGCGGACCTGCCGGCGGACTCGTCGAGCACGATGTTGTGCACGGTCACCACCAGTGGCCGCGACGGCCGCCCCGCAAGCGCCGTCCAGGCAGCCTTCAGGCCGTGCGCATGCACGAGCTGTGTGCCGCCCCGCCACTGGCGCAGCTGGCGCCGCGCGGCCACCAGCCCCCGTGGATCGAGGGATTCCGGCACAGCGACCACCCCGGCCTGCCCCCCGAGTCCCTCCATGACACCGGCCGGACCCACAACAGGGGCACTGACACCCCTGTCTGCCAGCCCCCTGGAGAGCTGGGCGACGTGGCCGCGGATGCCGCCCGTCGACGGACCCAGCAGCTGGAGGGCGGAGTGGAGTGCTCCCGTCACGACCGGGCCCCCAGGCTGGCAACTCGTCCCTCGGCCGCCCCTAGCGAGCGCACCGCCGCGGCCGGTCCCGGCCCGCCGAGCAGCCACTGGACCGCGAGCGTCACCAGCGCCAGCACCACGGCACCCACGGCGACTGCTGTCGCCGCCATCACAACCCCGACCGGCGATCCGCCGGCTGCGTCGAGCAGGGCGTCCGCGACCAACCATCCGACAACCGCGCCGACCGCCGACGCCACCATCGAGCGCAGCAGGGGAAGCAGCACCGCTGTGACGCGCACCTCGTGGCGGTGCATGCGCGTACGCACCACGGCCGCAAGGGTCAGTGCACCGAGCACCTGTGCCACCGAGAACCCGACGCCGATGGCCGTCACCGTGTGAGCCTCGTCAGCCATCTCGACGAAGCTCCACATGGCCACGGCGCCCACGACAGCGACACCGAGGTTCACCAACGTGGGCGACGGAGTGTCCCGGTATGCGTAGCTGACCCGAGTGAGGAACAACAGCATCGAATAGGCGGGCAAGCCGATCGCGAACGCCGCGATGGCCCCGGCGATCTCGTCCACCTGCGCGCTTGCGTTGCCACGCGCCACCAGTTCCGCCAGGGGCAGCGACAGCGCCACCAGCGCCGCGGCCGAAGCAATCGTGAGGAACGTGATCGACCGGGTCGCACGCCCCACCTCGGTCGCGAACGACTCGTAGTCACCGGCGCGCTCGTCGCGGGTGAGGGTGGGAAACACAGTGGTGAAAACGGGTACTGCGAACAGCGAGTTGGGCAGCATGAACAGGACGAAGGCGAGCTGGTACACCACGACGCCGCCCTCCGCCCGGTTCGACAGCACCAGCACGACCACGAGCAGCACCTGGGTCAGAGCGAGGAACCCGGCGGCCCAGCTCCCCTCGCGGGCCAGCCTGCCCAACACGGGGTGGCGGACTTCGAGGCGCGGCCGCAGGTGGAACCCCGAACGCCAGAGGCCGGCGAGTGGTACGAGGCAGAACGCCACCACGCCGGCCGTGGTGCCCAGCGCCAGCACCAACTTCTCGGCCAATGTGAGCTCGAGCGATGGTGCCTGGCCGCCCCGCATCAACCCGAACACCACGTACACACCGATGACCACGACGTTGTTCACAGTCGGGGCGAACACCGGCAGGGCGAACGAGTTGCGCGCATTGAGTACGGCCGTGGAAACCAGGTTGAGGCCGTAGAAGACGATCTGGGGCAGGAAGAACCACAGCATGAACGTGCCGAGTTCGACCTGCGCCTCGCGGATCGCCGGATCCTGCACGCCTGACACGAGAATCGACATGATCCACGGAGCGGCGACCATTCCTGCCGCGACGATCGCGGCCAGCAGCGACACCATCGCGCCGAGCACCACACCCGCGGTGTGCTCGGCGTCCTCCTGGCGGTGCCGGTCGATGGCGTCGACCATGATCGGCACCAGCACCGACTGCAGGGCCCCGGCGGCGAACAGCTCGAACAGGATGTTCGGAATGGCATTGGACGACTGGTAGACGTTGCCGAGGTACGACGTGCCGAGCACGGCGGCCACGACCACCACACGGGCGAAGCCTGTGATCCGGCTGAGCAGCGTGAGGCCGCTCATGCGCACCGCCGCGCGGTTGCGCACCTCCAGCTGGTTGGCGCTCACTCCTGGGCCGTCGGCGGGTAGGGGACGCTGACTCCCTCGCCGAGGCCGTAGTGGCCGACGATGCCCTCCACCAGGGCCTGCATTCCGTAGACGACCGAGAGACGGGCCAACGGTTCGGTGGCGAACTGCACCGAACTCACCTCGTTGGATGCCGCACCGCTGCGGATCGGTTCGAGCACGGCCGGCAGCTCCTCTCCCTGCTCGGGCGAAGCCGGAGTGTCGCCGGGTTCGCGGGCCTCCTCCACGCCTGCCACCAGCATCGTGGTGCCCGACTCCGACCCGTAGTCCTCGACGAAGGGAATCATCCAGTCGGTGGCCGATGGCTCCGCCGCGGCCGCCACGACCACGAGGTATCGCACTCCTGTCGTCTCGGGAAACGCCACCTCGGCGGGCTGTCCCGCGGCGTCGAGCCCGATCAGGCCGGCCTCGGAGAACCCCTCGATTGTGTCGCGCGCGGCGGCCTCATTGACAAGCACCGGATCCACCGGTGGTGCCGCTGGGTCCACCGGCGCCGGGGGCGCCTCGACATCGGGTGGCTCGGCTGACAGCACGGCCAGCGCCGCTGCGAGTTCATTGGCGCGCTGAGCAGGCGAGTCCGCTTGCACCCCGGCGCCGCCCCCGCTCGGGGTCTCAGCGATGGCCGGTTGGATCACCACTCGGCCGAGCACCGAGGCGCCGGCATTCTCGAGCACGGCGGTGAGGTCATCGACCGAGCCATCAGGCAGGCCCGATGCGGGAACAACGAGCACCACGCCGTTGTCCGTCAACGTGGCTGCCGATGCCCTGCTCCCCTGCTCGGTGAGAGCCTGTGCCGCCTCGTCGTTCGCCTTCAGGAAGTCCCTGTACTCATCGAGCCGGCCGCCACGCTCGCGAAAGCCGGTCTCGAGGTCATCGACGCGGCCGCGCATCGAGTCGACCGTCGCCCGGTCGATGAAGGACGCGCCCATGGCCACACCGACACCGAGCGCCAGGAACACGGCCACGAGGCTCACCACGTGGAAACGGATGTTGATCATCAGGCACCCCCGCCCGCGAGGAGCCCGGCGATGGGCGGCGCCGCGCCGGTCAGCAACACCCAGTTGGTGCGTATCAGCAGCCGGATCGGCTCGCTGATCACGATCACGACCGCCATGGCGAACACAGCGGCGAGTACGAGCAGCACCAGGTCACGCTTGCGGACCCGACCGCCGTACAGGCGGCTCACTCCTTTGGCATCGACAAGGATCGGGCCGACCTTCATGCGGGTGAGCACCGTGGAGGCCATGCCGGCACGCCCCTTGTCGAGGAAGTCGACCATCGACGAGTGCGTGCCGACGGCCACGATCAGCTCGGCGCCAAGGTCCCAGGCCATCAGCATCGCGATGTCCTCGCTGGTGCCGGAAGCCTGGAACGTGTGGTGCTCGAGTCCGAGCTCGTCCAGGCGGTCGGAACCGGGTGCCCGCCCGTCGCGGTAGGCGTGCACGACGAGTTCGGCGCCGCAGCTCAGCCCGGCTTCGGACACCGAGTCCATGTCGCCAATGATCACATCGGGAGTGACGCCGTTCTCGAGCAGCGCGTCCGCGCCGCCGTCGACTGCGACCACAAGTGGGGACATCTCGCGCAGGTACCCCGAGCCGCGCAGGTGGGCCAGGTCTTCCTTGTAGGAATGGCCGCGTACAACGATCAGCACCTGGCGGCCGGTCCAATCCCCCAACTGCGGAACGGCGAGGTCGTCGGCAAGAAGGTCCTGGTTGTCCTCCACGTAGTCAACGGTGTTCTGCGCGAACCGGCTCAGCTCTGCCCCGAGACGGGACCGGCTGTGGTCGTGCACCGACTGGATGCTTTCCTCGTCCTGGCGGATGCCCGCGGCCACCAGCAGCTCGCCGTCGAGCACCTTGTGCCCTTCGATCGTGACAGTGTCGCCCTCGGAGACGTCTTCCATCAGTGCGGATCCGAGGTCGTCGACCAACACGATTCCGGCGCGCAGCAGCAACATCGGACCTTCGTTGGCGTAGCGGCCCGAACTCGACCGTGCGACGTTGAGCACCGCGGCCGGCCGGGCCTCCACGAGGCTCTCGGCCGCGACCCGGTCGAGGTCCTCGTGATCGATCACCGCGATGTCGCCGGGCCTGAGGCGCGTGACCAGCCGCTTGGTGCGGTAATCGACCTTCGCAGGGCCGCTCAGCGAGGAGTCATCGGCAGCGGCGGAGCGCCGCCCACGCGCCATCACCGCGTCGCTCCGGCCAGGAGCTCTTCGGCGTGTCGGCGTGCCGTGTCCGAGTCGGGCGAGCCGGACAGCATCCGCGAGATCTCCACGATCCGCTCGTCGTCGGCCACCGGGCGGACGTCGGTCACGGTGGTCGACCCGTCGGTGCGCTTGTCCACCGCAACCTGTGATCCCGATGCGGCAGCGACCTGCGCGAGGTGGGTGACCACCAGCACCTGGCGTGATTCCCCCAGGCTGGCGAGCGCTGAGCCCACGGCGTTGGCGGCCGAACCTCCGACCCCGGCGTCGACCTCGTCGAACACCATCGTGGGCGGTCCGCCGCTCAGCACGAGGCGGAGGGCGAGCATCACCCTCGACAGCTCTCCGCCCGATGCGGCCTTGGTCAGCGGTGCGGGGGTCGCGCCGGCATTGGCCCCCAGGCGGAACTCGACCGCCTCGCCGGCACCGGGGAGTGCATCGGTGTCAGTCACGCAAACCTCGACGACGGCGCCGCCAAGTGCGAGGTCACCGAGCAGTGCACTCACTGCCGCGGCCAGATCGGGGGCGGCCTCGCGGCGAGCGCTGCCAAGGGCATCGGACGCCTTCGCCAGCCTCTCGCCGGCGGCGGAGATCAACTCGCCGAGTTGGGCGCGGCGCTCATCCAGCCCCTCGAGCACGGCCAACTCGGAGTTTGCGCGATCCAGGTACGCGAGCACCTCGTCGACGGTGTCGCCGTACTTGCGGCGCAACTCCACGAGAGACTGCCGACGCTGGCGCACCTCGGCGAGGCGCTGCTCGTCTGGCTCGATCGACTCGCCCCTGTCGCGGACCTCCGCCGCGACGTCGCCCAACTCGGCCAGCAGCCCATCGAGGCGACCGGCCTGCTCTGCGAAGGGCCCGCCGTCACCGAGGCGGGCACGGGCCCTGGCGATCAGGTCCTGGGCCGCGCCGTCGCCCGAGAGCAGGTCCGCCACGCCGGCGGCCGAATCGCGCCACTCGAGCGCTCCGGCGAGCAGTTCCTCCTCGGCATCGAGCGCTTCGTCCTCGCCCACTCGCGGCGACACGCCCTCGATCTCGGCGATCTCGTATCGAAGCAGGTCGAGTTGGCGCTCGCGGGACCGGTCGTCGCCACCCAGTGACTCGAGTTGGCTCCGCAGGTCTGCGAGCTCGGCGCGGGCCTCGGACACCGGCGAGGTGTCTATGGCTGCGAAATGGTCGAGTGCGTCGCGTTGGCGCCGCGGGTCGAGAAGCTGCTGCTGGGCATGCTGGCCGTGGATCTCGAGCAGTTCGCCGGACACCTCGGAGAGCTTGGCTGCCGGCACGAGTTCCCCGTTCAGGTAGCACCGCGACCGTCCACCCGCCGGCACGATCCGACGCAGCACCCACTCGGTCTCGCCGACGGCGAAGAGACCTTCCACGACGGCTTCGTCCGCGCCGGCTCGTACCCGCGACGGATCGGCCTTCTCGCCGGCCAGCAGCCTGAGTGCCTCCACCAGCAGCGTCTTGCCTGCGCCCGTCTCGCCGGTGAGTGCCGTCATCGACCCTGAAAAGGGGATGCGCGCATCGGCAATCACGCCGAGGTCCCGGACCGCCAGCTCGACCAACATCTGGCACAGAGCGTAGGCGAGCGCCCCTGTCAGGCCGCGACTAGCGGTCCCACAAGCCCAGCTTCTCGCGCAACACCGAATGGAAGTCGTGGCCGCCGAAGGTCACGAACAACGAGGGCCGGTCAGCAGCGGTGCAGGTGATCGACTCCCCCGGCTCCAGTGGCGTGAACGGGCGGCCGTCCACCGACAGTCCGCCATCGCGGGTGCCACGAACCGTGACGCGGACCTCACAGTCCGGGCGCAGCACCATGGAGCGGTCGAACAGCATGTGCGGGGCCACGGGGGCGAGGATCATCCCGTTGTGCTCGGGATCCACGATCGGCCCGCCAACGGAGAACGAGTAGGCGGTCGACCCGGTCGGCGTGGCCGCAATCAGGCCGTCGGCCACCCATGTGGTGAAGCCGCGGCCATCGAGCTCGACCTCCAGGCGCACCGTGCGTCCGGGCTCGGACTTCTCGACCACAGCCTCGTTGAGCGCACTCGTGGTCTCGGTGGACCCATCGAGGCGCTGCACACTGATGCCCAGGCGCATCCTCTCCTCCACCCGGTATGCACCCGACAGGAATCGCTTCAGGGCCATCGCCACGCCATCGCTGTCGACCTCGGTGAGGTAGCCGAGGGTGCCCAGGTTGGCGCCCAGCACCGGCACATGCTCACGAACAGCGAGGTCGGCCGCCCGCAGCATCGTGCCGTCGCCGCCCATGCTCACGACAAGGTCGAGCCCCACCGAGAACTCGTCCTCTGCGACGCCGAGGTCCTCGCGGCCGAGCCGCTTCGCGTCGTCGACCGGCAGACGCACCTCGTGGCCTCGGCTCTCCAGCCAGTCGACCGCGCCGATCACATCGTCGGCCGACAGCCCGTCGTGCAGCACGAACCCGAAGGCGCTCACTTCGCGGCCTCCACCGCGGCAGCCACCGCCGCGTCGATCAACGCGGCCGACTCCCCCGGGTCCGCATCAGCACGGTCGCCATGGGCACGGTCGCCATGGGCACGGTCCACATAAGGGGGTCCGCCGGCTGCGCGGGAGTTCACAAGGTGGATGCAGAACTCGACGTTGCCCTCGGCACCTCGCAGCGGGGAGACCATGGCATCCATCATGGCGGCTCCGAGCCCCTCCGCGGTCGAGACCACCCCGGAAAGGGCCTCGCGCCAGACTTCCGGGTCGCTGATCACACCGCCGCCCCGAGCCGCTGCCTGTCGGCCGGCCTCGAACTGGGGTTTCACGAGCAGCACCATCCATCCACCCGGTTCGACCTGTTCCACCAGAACCGGCAACACCACCGTCAGCGATATGAACGACAGGTCACCTACCGCGGCGTCGATTCGCCCCAGTTGTCCCCGTTCCACATGGCGAAGGTTGGTCCTCTCGAGCACGACCACCCGCTCATCGGAGCGCAGCCGCTCATGCAGTTGGCCGCGGCCCACGTCGAGCGCCACCACCTCGGCCGCCCCGGCCTGCAGCAGGCAGTCGGTGAAGCCACCGGTGGACGCCCCGGCATCAAGCACACGCAGCCCGGTCGGGTCGACGCCGAAGCGATCCAGGGCACCCGCCAGCTTCTCGCCGCCACGGCCCACGAAGCGCGGCGGGTCGCCGGTGATGTGCACCGACTCGGCTCCGTCGACCATTCGGGCGGGCTTCGTAGCCACCGAACCGCCCACGAGCACGCGCCCCTCCTGCACCAGCGTCCGCGCCGCCGCCCGGCTGTCGACCAGGCCCCGACGGACCAGTTCTGCATCGAGGCGACGACGGGTTGCCACTCAGCGGTCCTCGGTGTGCCCCGTCACGATCGCGGCCAGGTCGTCGCCAACGAGCGCTGTGGGCACCTCCACTGGCAGGTCTGCCTGCGAGGTGACCCCCGAGAGCACGAGCGCGAACCGCACACCCAGGTTCTCCGCCAGCCTGCCGTCGGTGCCGGGGCGGTCGCCCACCACGATCACGCCGCCTCGGCCGTCTGAGGCGCCACCCCGCTCGCCGAGGCCGAGCATGTCGATTATCAGGTCACACATCGGCCCCAGCGGCTTGCCCGCAACCTCTGCTCGCACCCCTGCGCCCGTCTCGACGGCCGCCAGGAGCGATCCGCAGCCCGGGTGGATCCCGTCCGCGCCCGGGAAGGTGGCGTCGTCGTTGGTCGCGAGCAGCCGCGCTCCGGCACGCACGGCCGCCTGAGCGGCGTCGATCTGGCGGTAGCCGAAATCGCGGGTGAGACCCACCACCACTGCGTCATAGGGCCGGCCCGAGGCGGCGGGATCGGACGCGCGGGCGGTCGCCGCGGCCACGATCGGAGCCGGATCGGCCTCGGCGGCAGCTGTGGGGCGGGCGCCATGCTCGGCCAGCGCGTCAAGGAGGCCGGGGCCCCCGATCACGAGTACCGACTCGCCGGGCTCCACCAGCGCACACACCGCATCAGCGGAGGTCACGACCTTGCAGCCATCGGGGATCCCCTGCTCGGACAGGCGCGCAGCACGCGCTTCGCCGGACTCGGCGGAGTTGTTGGTGCAGAACAGCACCCGGTCGCCCCGTGCCAGCAGCTCGCCGATCGCCTCCGCGGACCCCTCTATGGGAACCTTGCCGCGCCACATCACTCCGTCGAGGTCGACCACCCAGTCGGTCATGGGCCCACCCTCGCACACCACCGCGAGCTGGCTGCCGATCCATGCGCTGTGCAAACATGACGCTGCCCAGCCCGAACGGGCCCAATCGGAAGCGGGAGGCGCCCGAAATGAACAACGAGCAGCTCACCAAGGTCCGCGAAGCGCACGGCTTCGTGGCGGCACTCGACCAGTCCGGCGGCAGCACGCCCAAGGCCCTGCGCCTCTACGGCATCGAGGAGGACGCATACTCGGGCGAGGACGAGATGTTCGACCTCATCCACCAGATGCGCAGCCGGATCATGACGAGTCCCGCGTTCGGCGGCGACCGGATCGTGGCCGCCATCCTCTTCGAGATGACCATGGACCGGCAGGTGGCCGGCAAGGACACCGCCGCATACCTGTGGGACGTCAAGAACGTCGTTCCGGTACTCAAGGTCGACAAGGGCCTTGCCGACGAAGCCGACGGCGCCCAAGTCATGAAGCCCATCCCGGGCCTCGACGAGCTGCTGGAGCGGGCCAAGGCGAAGGGCATCTTCGGCACCAAGATGCGTTCGGTGATCAAGGTCGCCGACGAGACCGGGGTCAACGCAGTGGTGGACCAGCAGTTCGAGATCGGTCGCCAGATCGTCGATGCCGGCCTCGTGCCGATCATCGAGCCCGAGATCGACATCAACAGTCCCTCCAAGGCGGAGGCCGAGGAACTGATGCGGGCCGCCATCCTCGCCCAGCTGGACGCCCTCGGCTCCGAGCAGCTCGTGATGCTGAAGCTCACGCTGCCCGAGACCGACGACTTCTACCGCCCGCTCATCGAGCACGACCGTGTCGTCCGGGTGGTTGCCCTGTCCGGGGGCTACAGCCGCGAGGAGGCCAATGCCCGACTTTCGCGCCAACACGGCATGATCGCCAGCTTCTCGCGGGCACTGACCGAGGGACTGTCGGCCCAGCAGAGCGACGACGAGTTCAACGCCATGCTGGACTCCTCGATCGGCAGCATCGCAGAGGCCTCCGCCACCTGACATGCCCGGGCCAGCCCCGTTCGTTTCGTTGGCCCCTCTTGTTCGAGCTGGATCACGCACAGCGTGATCCAGCGCCAACAAGGCGCGTGACCACTCAGCCCAGGGAGTCGAGCCGCTCAGCCACGTCCACGAAGTCCGGCTGCGCCCGCGCCAACCGACCAAACAGCTGGCGGGCCTGAGGCAGGTCGCCGCTGCGCTCGTAGAGGTCCGCGAGCGCATATGCGCGCCGCAGGTGGAACTCGGCGGGCTTCTTGGGGAACTTGAATCCCTTGGCGAGCAACGCAATCGCCTTGGACAACTCGCCACGGTCGGCCAGGGACCCTGCGGTCACGATCCGCCCCTCGGTGACCAGGTCCGCCGACGGCGAGACCTCGCGCAGTTCTGTCCAAAGCTCATCCACCCTCTTGTGCCGGCCGAGGGCCCGCTGGCAGTCTGCCAGCACCGGGTGCTGCTCCACCGAGCCGTTGGTGAGCGACACGAACTCCTCGAGGTGCTTGGCTGCATCCTTCCAACGGCCCAGGCGGTACAGGCTCAAGCCGTACAGCTCCTGCACTTCCGGAACCGCCGGCACCTCCTCGACGATGGGCCGCAAGGTGGCTCGGGCCTCCGGGAACCGGTCCAGTGAAAACGCACGGGCGGCCTCTTCGAACCTCTTCTCGAGGCGCTCGGCGCGCTGGCGGCCCACGAACTCAGCCATGGACGGGACCTGCACCGCGGGCCCGCGCTGTCGACGTTTCTTGCCGGCACCGCCCTTGCCGCGATCGGAGCCGGGTCGCCTCGTCTCGGATACCGGCCCCTCGTCGATCCACTCTTCTTGTGGTTCCGGTGGCTGGGGCTCGGGCTTGGGCGGCTTCGACTCCCGCCTGCCCCCGTCGTCACGGCCATCCCGGTACTGATCGCGGCCGCCGCGGCCTCGATCGGCGCCGCCAGGCCCCCGGTTGTCGCGTCCACGGTCGTCGCGACCGCGTGTGTCACGCCCCCGGGTGTCCCGATCCCTGCCTCCGCCGGTGCGGCTGCCACGGCCGGAAGAGCCTCCGCTACGACCCTGGCCCTTACCGGAGCCGGGGCGACGAGAACCGCCACCGGATCCAGGCTTGCGGGGGCCACCGCTGGAGCCCTTGCCGCGCGACTCGCCATCCGAGCGAGGCTTGCCGGAGCCCCCAGACTGGCGCTCTGAACCGGATCCGCCGCGACCGGGCTTGCCCGAGGGGCGGGACTTGGGGCTGGATCGGCGGTCGTCAGGCATGATGATGCAATCGAAGAGAGGCGGGGGGACCCAACCTAGGCCCGGTGGGGCGTGACCAGGGCCCAAAACGAAATCGGGGGGAGCCCGCGGGCTCCCCCCAAGTAAGAAATCCGGCGGCGTCCTACTCTCCCGGGGACACTCGTCCCAAGTACCATCGGCGCTGGAGGGCTTAACTTCCGTGTTCGGAATGGGAACGGGTGTGACCCCTCCGCTATGGCCACCGAAAGATCAATTGTCACGATGCGCCGACACGGCGCTTCTCGAGTACTTCATAGCGAGCACGAACGTCTGGGTAAGACGAAAACTCAAGCCCTCGGCCGATTAGTACCGGTCAGCTCAACACATTGCTGTGCTTACACAGCCGGCCTATCAACGTGGTCGTCTACCACGGGCCTTACCAGGTTAACCCTGTGGGTGGACTCATCTTGAAAAGGGCTTCCCGCTTAGATGCTTTCAGCGGTTATCCCTTCCGCAGGTCGCTAACCAGCCATGCCCTTGGCAGGACAACTGGCACACGAGAGCTGCGTCCGTCCCGGTCCTCTCGTACTAGGGACAGCTTTTCTCAATCCACCTTCGGCTGCAGAGGATAGGGACCGAACTGTCTCACGACGTTCTAAACCCAGCTCGCGTACCGCTTTAATGGGCGAACAGCCCAACCCTTGGGACGTGCTACCGCCCCAGGATGCGATGAGCCGACATCGAGGTGCCAAACCTTCCCGTCGATATGGACTCTTGGGGAAGATAAGCCTGTTATCCCCGGGGTACCTTTTATCCGTTGAGCGACGGCGCTTCCACACGCTACCGCCGGATCACTATGCCCAGCTTTCGCTCCTGCTCGACTTGTAGGTCTCGCAGTCAAGCTCCCTTTTGCCATTGCACTCGTCGCCTGATTGCCAACCAGGCTG